>DAINRK010000609.1:0-1046 GCA_036741855.1 Anaerolineales bacterium | reverse complement strand
CGCAACGAACAGCACGCTTCCTGCTTTACAATCAAAGCTGGGCGCGCGAGCTTGGGTTTGAATCGCCACCTGCAACCTCTGCAGAATTTGAGCGCCAGGCCTGCGCTGCCAACAAGGCATTGGAGGTGGATGATAATCCGGACAATAACGCGCTTGGCGGCTGGTTAATCGATACAAATGCAATTACACCCCTTTCATGGATGCTCGCGTTCGATGGCGGCGTGCAGGAGGAGGATGGTTATCGCTTTCTCGCGCCTGGCAATGTCGACGCGTTCCGGTATGTCAAAATGCTTCAACAAAGAGGTTGTGCGTGGGTCGGTTCAACAGACCTTTCAGCGTTTGACCGCTTTGCCGCGCGCCAGGCTTTATTTGCAACGGCGGGTCTTGAAGATCTGACCGATCAATCTCGAGCATTCACTGCGGCAGGTAACAAAGATGAATGGACTGTGCTGGCTTTTCCAGGCGTTGAACGGGGTGCGCTGGTTGTTTATGGTTCGTCTTTTGTGATGTTTAGATCGGATGACGTGACTCAGCTCGCATCGTGGCTGTTCATACGCTGGATGCTTGCAGCTGAGAATCAAGCGCGCTGGGTGCGAAGCACGGGGCTCTTCCCGCTGCGCGATTCGACCATGAACCTGCTGGCCGATTATTCGGCCGATCATCGACAATGGGCAGCAGCCGTTAAACTGCTTTCACAGGGCGAGACCACTCCACAACTTGCGTCCTGGAGGCTCGTTCGAATTATGCTGGAAGATGGGTTTCGCGATATGTTTGACGTCATCCGCCACCCTGATTTGACAGAAGGACAGGTGCCATTAATTCTGCGCCAGATGGATCAAACTGCAAGTGAATTAAATAATTGATTTTTACATAATCTTTAGAAACAAAGTATATAAATCAAGGCAATCAATTCCTGGAGAAAACATGGAACATACTCAACTTGGTCGAACAGGCTTGATGGTCTCGCGTTTATGCCTCGGCACAATGAATTTCGGTCCAAAGACAAAAGAAGAAGATTCATTCGCCATTATGGACACGGCACTTGA
>DAINRK010000608.1:0-3009 GCA_036741855.1 Anaerolineales bacterium | reverse complement strand
TCAGGTAAGTGTAGTCGCCTTCGCGGTTCAAGGTTTAGGATTTAAACGAAAAAGATTTTCGATGAACCGATGAATACCCCCATCGCTTCATCGCGAGACGATGTGCCTGTGTGCCGTATCCTTTATGTTTCCCCAGACCATAATTTGGATACTCTGAATCAAGCTGACTCATATATGCGTCGCGCGCAGTCTTCGCGAGTACGGATGCGGCAGCGATGCTCAAGCAATGTGCATCACCTCTCACAAGAGAGGTCTGAGAGATGTCGAGTTGGGGGAGTTCAAGTCGAAAATCAGTGAGCAGGTATTCGGGCGAAATCGATAGACCCTGCAACGCACGTACGGCTGCTAATCTTGTGGCAGGGACGATTCCTTGTGCATCGATCTCCTCTGCAGATGCAAAACCCACGCTCCAGGCCAGCGCGGTCTTCTTGATGCGCGGCGCAAGAGAGTCACGTTCGAGAGGAGTCATCTGCTTGGAATCACGGACACCGGCCAACGTCCGCAAAAGACGCGTTTTGTCTTTTGGCAGGATCACCGCACCGACCGCGACCGGTCCAGCCAGCGCGCCGCGTCCTGCTTCATCCAATCCGGCAATGAATTGATAACAGGACCAAAGTTGCTTTTCGTAGGTCAGGTCAGGATTTACGGTCATAGAGTCCATGCCATGCGTTGCGGCGAATCACAAGCAGGTCAACGAACATGCGCCAGGAATCACGCAATACTCGAACTTTGCTATCAGCATTGAAATACCAGCCAATGGGAATCTCGAGAATACGATAGCCGTGACGACGGGCGATGTAAAGAAGTTCCACATCAAAGGCCCAGCCCGTAAGCGTTTGAAAACGAAATATATCGCGTGCAACAACAGCACGCATACATTTAAAACCACATTGCGTATCCTGAAGGTTCGGGAGCACCATCAATCGGATTAGCATGTTGAATACGCGGCCGGTCAGGTGGCGGTAATAGGGCTCGTTGTAACGTACTGCGCCCGGAGCTTCGCGTGAACCAATGGCAATATCGAAATCCGTGAGCACAGGCGGGAGGAATTTACTGATTTCTTCGATGGGCATGGAAAGATCGGCGTCACAAATAAAGACATATTCACCATGCGCCTCGCGCACGCCGCGCAGCACGGCGCCTCCCTTGCCGCGCTGTTCGTTATGGATCACGTGCAGGTTTTCATGGCGATTTGCAAAACTTTGTGCAACCTCAAAGGTCTTGTCAGTGCTGCCATTTTCAACAACGACCACTTCTGACATATACGATTGCTTCTCCAGAAAACGAAACACCTGCTCCAGTGAGTTGGGCAGGCGATTCTCCTCGTTATAAGCAGGAATGATAATGGATAAAAAGAGAGTCAAAGGAGCATTAGGATGTGGAGAAGATAATGTAGCCAAAGGCTGCAAGGATGCACAATAATGCCAGCGCCAGCCCCGCAATAATGGCAAGTTGAAGAGGAGTCATGCCCAGGGGCCTGCGGCCATTCGCTGTGGTGCCTGATGAAGATTCAGCAGAACTTGATTCGTTTAGGGCAGCAGGTGCTGCTTCAAAGGATGCTTCCTCATCCGTCATTGCAAAATCAAAATCTGCAGGATCAAACGGCTTTGCTTCATCTGATGCATTGAATATCGCGCGGGCACGCGAGACGTCCTGCCCCTGCGAGTATGGTTCCTGTTCCCATTCATTACGCGGTGCAGTGATAGCCGCGGACGAAGCAGCAGATTCCTTCCTTGGCGGACGCGGGTTGATCAGGCGTTCTGTATAATCATATACCTGTTCTGGTGACAATGCATGCTTTCCGATTGCCAGCCCCGAAACAAATGACTTTATGCCATCGATCATCATGGTCTTGATGGCGGGCCGCACCGACTCAATATGCAAACCGGGGTCGCCCGCAATCAACACTGGCTCAGGACTGGCAGCCAATTTGACACCCTGGCGTTCGATGAAGGCCTGCACTGCATTCGCCATGCGGATCGTCTGCTGAACCAAATTGACAGGGGCAGGTTTATATCTATCTCCAGATGCCACATTCCATGTATCGCCTCTCACCTCATAGCGCCCGCGCACAGTAGCAATCTGGATGACATGGATTCCTGTTGGACCCAGCAAAATCATCGGGACCATGATGCCACTCTGACCTAATGGCATGTTGCGGATGAGGGTATAACCCTTTTCCAACTGACGGTCAAAGAAGGTGACGATCGCTTTCTGAGTCTGAAGCTCGTTGGGCCAGTTGAAACCGAACTGAAGCATACCCTGGATACGTTGACTGAATCCAAGTTCACCTTTTTCGTCAAGGAGGGGAGTCTTATCGATAATTTTCATGCGAAATTCTTTTGTTCAAACCGCTGCAGGGGTCAAAATTTGGCTATCAAAAAACTGGCGTCTGCTCCAATTCATCTCGATCTGCCCCCTCGCGCGTCGAGATAATCTCCTTCCCATCGTGGCTGATGACCTGAACCGGTTTTCCCAATTCGAATGTACTCGCCAGAAATTCCTTGCGCTTGCCCACCACAAACTTTTTTCCATTTTTGAGGCGCTCTATCAATACCTTGCGATCAAGAAGAACGTGGTCTGAGAATGTGGATTCGCGCCGCTCATAGGCACGTACAGATGCGATTTGTCCGTTCTTGTAATGGACAGCTGTGATGACACCGTCAACTTTTTTTGCCATAAATTAACTCTATGTGTATTTTAGCATTAAACGAAAAAGACACAGAGAATCAACCAAATCTCCATGTCTTTATCATGAATCTGTGAGGAGTGCCGTGATTTGTTGAGCTTGCGAAATCCCTTTGGGAACCCTGGGATTTTGGCGCCTGGGCGCCACGCGCTAGACCCTTCGGGGGCTTCGCCCGGACTGCTGTCGCCACGAAGTTGACAGGAGACCAGGCTGTTCATACTTTGTGCCGTCGGGTATGGTTGCATCTTTAAGTGGCCGGACAACTTTCAATTGTCTAGCATAGATCCAAATTTTTCAAAAAGGCGTATATATCTCTAAAG
>DAINRK010000607.1:0-3020 GCA_036741855.1 Anaerolineales bacterium | reverse complement strand
AGTCCATTTGAGATTCCGCACGGAATCGACAACGCGGGGATGCCTGCTAGATTAACTGCGACCACAAATACATCTGATAAATACATATCCAGCGGATTAGTGATCTTCTCGCCAATACGGAAAGCAGTTGTCGGTGCGACGGGCGTGATGAGTGCATCGCAGGTTTCAAATGCCTTTTGAAAGTCCTGACGGATCAATGTGCGAACCTTCTGTGCTTTTAGATAGTAAGCGTCGTAATAGCCAGCAGACAGAGCAAACGTCCCAAGCATAATTCTTCGCTTTGTTTCTGCACCGAATCCGGCTTCGCGTGTCTTGAAATACACATCCATCAAGCTATCACCATCACGCTCAGACAGCCCGAAGCGCACACCATCATATTTCGCGAGATTAGAACTAGCCTCCGCAAAGAGAATCAAATAGTAGACGGGGATGGCATATTGTGTGTGAGGAAGGGAGACCTCGACGACTTCCGCACCGAGAGCTTCGATTTGCTTGATAGCGGTGCGCAGCGAAAATTCAACATCCTGTGCCAGCCCTTCAACGAAATACTCATTGGGAATTCCAATGCGAAGACCATGAAGGTTCTCAGATTTTTTCAACGTCTCCGAATATTGCTGGACAGGTTCAATGCGTGAAGTGCTGTCTTTGGGGTCATGTCCCGCAATCGCCTCCAGCACCAAGGCAACATCATATACACTCCTCGCCATCGGACCTATCGTGTCAAACGAGGAAGCCAGTGGGATCAAGCCGTAGCGCGAGACTCGCCCATACGTCGTTTTGAGCCCAGTGAGGCCGCAAAAGGACGCTGGCATGCGGACAGATCCGCCGGTGTCTTCGCCAAGCGCGAAGGGAGTCAGTCCTGCCGCGACGGCCGCGGCAGATCCTCCGCTTGAGCCGCCGGGGACATGGTCAAAATTCCACGGGTTGTGAGTTGTGAAGAATCCTGAGTTTTCAGTGGACGAGCCCATCCCGAACTCGTCCATGTTGTTCTTTCCCAGCAGAACAGCATTTGCTGCTTTCAATCTTTTAATGGCGGTCGAGTCGTAAAAGGGCTTGTAATTCTCAAGGATTTTGGAGGAGCAGGTCGTATTAACACCACGGGTCGAAATGGAATCTTTTGCAGAGTAGGGGATGCCTGTCAGCGGAGTCAAACCTTGGCCTGACTTGATGCGTTGATCAGATTCTCTTGCTTGTTCCAACGCGAAATCCTTGGAGATAGTTACATAAGATTTGATTTGCGGATCGAGTCGTTCAATACGTTCCAAATAAGCGCGTGTGATCTCCTCTGAAGAAACTTTTCGGCTCGACAGAAGTTCATGTGCTTGTTGGATACTAAGCTCGTGTAATTCCATAGTTATTGTTCAATGTGGACGCGTGGGATCACGATGTAATCATCTTTCGCCTGCGGAGCGTTCGCAAGAAATTCTTTCGTTGGTACAGACTCTTCGATCTCGTCGTCGCGAATCACACCTTTGTTTGCCGAAGACAAATATGCAGGTGGGATGTTTTCCGTGTCTACTTCATTCAAAACACTTACATAATCCAGAATATCCTTGAATTGGGAGACGAACATCTCTGTTTCTTCTTGGGTTAAATCCAACCGCGCAAGTAGCGCAATTTCTTTCACTAATTTTTCATCAACCTGGATTTCTACTTTTTTACTCATACAATATTCCTTACGGTATCAAACGATTTGGACCTCTATGCAGGAAGACAACATCACGTATGCTTTTTTGATTTAGCATGGCAGCCAGCAACCTCGCGAGACCAAACCCGAAACCACCATGCGGTGGACAGCCGAACTTGAAAAAGTCAAGATAAAACTGAATTGATTCGGGGCTAACGCCCTTTTCAGTCGCCTGTCTGACCAAAACGTCATAACGATGCTCGCGTTGCGCGCCCGTTGTGATTTCCATCCATTTCCAAAGCAAGTCAAAACTTTTTGTTTCGCCTGGCGGGCTTTCTTTTCGCATATGATAGAAAGGACGAACTTCTACAGGATAGTCAGTAATAAAAATGAATTCATGACCATATTCTTCTTTGGCATATTCACATAAGAGCCGTTCGCCCTGTGGGTCGATATCTCCCCTTTTGGTTTCTACAGGTGGAATGTGTCCTTTGTCCTTGAGAATGTTTTGAGCATCCTGCATTGTGACTTTTGGGAAAGGCAAGCTTGGGATTACCACTTCGACGCCAAAGGTCTCGGCGATTTCCTGAGCATGTTTTTCCTTGACAGTTTTGAGTATATGACAAAGCCATGCCTCTTCAAATTCCATGATGTCATGATGTGAGTCTATCCATGACATTTCCATATCTACGCTCGTAAATTCAGTGGAATGTCGCGGTGTAAAGGACGGGTCTGCACGAAAGGCCGGACCAATCTCAAAAACTCGATCCATTCCTGCCGCCATTGCCATCTGTTTATAGAATTGTGGCGATTGTGCTAATGAAGCCGTCTGCCCAAAATACTCCAGCGTGAAAAGTTCGGCTCCTCCTTCGCTCGGACTGCCCATGATCTTGGGGGTATGTATTTCCACAAATCCATTCGATATCCAAAATTCACGCATCGCCATTTCAACGGTCGTTTGGATGCGAAAGATCAATTGATTTTCAGGCTGACGTAAATCGAGGAAACGCCAGTCCAATCGTTTATCAACCTCAGTTTCCGTCGTGCCAAAGATATCTATCGGCAGGATTGGATCCGAAATTGAGTCAATATAAAGAGTCTGCAATTGAATTTCCAACTGCCCCAGTTTCACATTCGGATTACTTACTACAACTCCGGTCACCTGAATTGCGGATTCCCGTGTCAGTCCTGCAATCAATTCATTTAGTGGACGATTTGCTTCAGAGCGTTCGGCAATAACCTGAATAAGACCTGTGTGATCACGTAGGATAATAAATTGAACCGCTTTCTGATTTCTGACAGTTTGAACAAATCCACACATGGCAATAAGCTCGCCAACTTTCTCCTTTGCATCTCGAATAAGCGTTCGTACCATTAATTATCTCTGTCAATT
>DAINRK010000606.1:0-3021 GCA_036741855.1 Anaerolineales bacterium | reverse complement strand
CGGAATATTCTTCGGCAACTGACCATTCGGGACTATAGTTTAGAGTGATGGGCAAGCTGAACGTCTTGGGTGAGAACGCGGTCAGTGCTTGAGCGGGAGCAGTGGTTGGTACAGCGGTCGGCGGGAGAGTAGTTGGTGGAACGGCAGTTGGGGCAGGCGTTGCCGCTGGCGCACAAGCCGCGAGCGATACACATCCGAGCATCAATACTGAAACAAGCAATTTACGGGTGTTCATTTTTCTCCTTTGGTTATGCTAATCAATAGTTATTTCGTGAACCCTACGCTGTCAATAACTTCTTGTGCCAACTCGGTTGCTACTGAGAATCCCTCGGGAGCTTCAGTCGTCGCAATGAGTAAGCGCTGTCCATTGACATCGTCCAGGACGATGAAACGCCAATTTTGATCGTAGTCGAGATAAAGCCAGCCAGTACTCTCTAAACCAATGAAAGTCCTCTTCTGTCCGATATTTTTAACAGACACGTCAATCTGAACACCGTTTATGCCACCTACGGTGATCGGCATGGACTGACCAACCCCTAAATATTGATTCGAGTGTAAATATGCGACGAAATCATCCGGCCAAGGCATGGTTGTCGTGCTAGCAGGATCCGCAATTTTCGCATCCTTTACCAAGATAAAAACCAGTTCCACTCCTTCATACGCCTGCGTTCCGCCTATCAGCAGGATTTCGTCTGCAAAATCCTCCGCCACATGCCATTCAGGACCGAAACTGATACTCATGGGCAAGCCGAATTTTTTCGATGAGAATGTGGTCTGCTCCTGAGCAGGAGCAACGGTTGGAACCATGGTAGGTGGGATAGCAGTCGGCGGGACGGCAGTTGGGGCTGGCGCTGCCGTCGCAGACGCGCAAGCGGCAAGCAATACGCTTACGAGCATCAATACTGAAACAAGCAATTTACGGGTGTTCATTTTTCTCCTTTGTCTAATGTGAAAACAATTTTCTTCACGCTCGTATCCTAGCATTGCACCACACCACAAATATGACATTTCTTGCCAAAACAAGAATTAGAGCATCAAACTCTTGAATTTGTTGTTCTATCGTTTAGAATGAACAAAGTTAAATTATCAGGAGCAATATGCCCATCCAACCCTTCTCTCCAGATTCGTTCAATACCTTTGGCGATTTGCTAAAATATCTTCGCCGCCGTGAACGGCTGACCCAACTCGAGCTCTCCATCACGGTCGGTTACGGTGAAGCGCAGATCAGCCGTCTTGAACAAAACCAGCGCCTGCCTGATCTCACCACGCTCAAAGCGCTCTTCATCCCCGCACTGCACATCGAACAGGAACCAGAACTGATCACGCGCTTACTTGCGTTGGCGCAGTCTGCACGCCAGGAAGACTCGCCTACAGCGGGTATTGCACCATATAAAGGACTCTTGTTTTTTGATGAGTCAGATGCAGAACTGTTCTTCGGACGCGAAGTCCTTACAGCACATCTCGCGGCGCGGGTAAATGATATTGCTCTAGATTCCTCCTCGCGTTTCCTTTCCATTGTAGGCGCGTCGGGAAGCGGGAAATCATCGCTCGTGCGCGCCGGTCTCGTTGTAGCCTTGAAGCACACAGGTTGGGAAGTACGCATCTTTACCCCGACCGAACAGCCTTTGAAAACGCTGGATGCGAAGCTTGCATCGCTCGATCCAAAATCAAAGCGCGTTCTTATCCTCGTTGATCAATTCGAGGAAACATTTACTTTGTGCCACGAGGAGGCCGCAAGGATCGCTTTCATCGAAAAATTACTCAAACTTTCGCAAGACACATCAGGAAGGACTACAGTCGTCATTGCCCTGCGCGCCGATTTTTATTCGCACTGCGCGCAGTATCCACTTCTGCGGCAGGCAGTCGCCGCACAACAGGAATATATTGGACAAATGAATGCGGCAGAATTGCGGCGCGCAATCGAAGAACCTGCGCGACAAGGCAACTGGCAGTTTGAGTCAGGGCTGGTTGAAACCTTATTGCGTGATATTGGTGTGGAAGGAGCTCAAGAACCTGAGCCAGGAGCATTGCCATTACTTTCACATGCCCTACTCGCCACCTGGGAACGCCGGCGCGGACGCACATTCACTCTGGATGGGTATCACGCTTCTGGCGGCGTGCGCGGCGCAATTGCAGAAACAGCCGAAAGCGTTTTTACAGATCAACTCAATCAGGCACAACAAAACCTTGCACGCGATGTCTTCTTGAGACTAACCGAGTTGGGTGAAGGCACCGAAGATACACGCCGTCGCGCTACGTTGACCGAACTTGTGCGCGAGTCTGAGGGAGCAACTCAATTGCGTGCCGTACTTAACACGCTGGCAGAGGCGCGCTTGATCACATTAAACGAAGACAGCGCCGAGGTTGCGCATGAAGCATTGATCCGCGAATGGCAAAGATTACATGAATGGCTGAATCAAGACCGTGATGGGTTGCGCTTACTGCGGCATCTAACTGAGTCTGCCCACGAATGGGACGCGCGAAATCGTGATGCAGGCGAGCTCTATCGTGGCGCGCGTCTGGCACAAATACGTGAATGGGCTTCGGCAAATGATGAACGCTTAAACGAAACCGAGCGCGCCTTTCTAGCGGAATCGATCCAACAAGAACAATATGATGCACTGGAGCAGGAAGCTCAGCGCCAGCGCGAACTCGAAGCTGCACAGAAATTGGCCGAAACGCAAAGCCGCGCAGCCAAACAATTACGCCGACGCGCGGTTTTCCTTTCAGGCGCGTTCGCGCTGGCAATCGTTCTTGCTGGGGTCGCATTCCTCTTCAGCAGGCAGTCAAAGGTGAATGAGCAGACTGCCTCTGTGCGCGAACTTTCTGCATCCGCGATCAACAACTTGTCTATTGACCCTGAACGCAGTATCCTGCTTGCATTACAGGCTGTAGATATAAACATCCAAAATGGACAGCCCGTCTTAATCGAAGCGCAGGATGCATTGCACCGCTCCATTCAATCATCTCGTGTCCTGGCTACATTGAGCGACTCAACTCTGCAAATTGACGGTATCGCAT
>DAINRK010000605.1:0-3025 GCA_036741855.1 Anaerolineales bacterium | reverse complement strand
GGTCCGTGTGACGATCAAGTTCCGCGGACGCGAAATGGATTACCCCGAGATCGCACTCGAAGATTTGAAAGAGATTGCCGAGTCGCTCTCAGATGTGAGTACGGTCGAACAGGCTCCGCAAATGGAAGGACGTACAATGCTCGTGGTGTTGGCACCCAGCAAAGGCGTCGCAAAAAAGAAGGAAAAGGGCGAACAGCCCAAAGCCGAGAAAGAAGCGGAAGTCCAATCATAGAGCAAGTCCCAAAGATGTCGAACGTCCGCGGGTGGCACGTTATCCCGCGGTTTTTTTATCCCTGAATTTTCTCTGAAAGGAGCAAGCAAGATGCCTCGCAAAGCAAAAGCTGGCAAAACCAAGCTTAAGACCCATAAGGCCACGTCCAAGCGTTTTCGCCTGACCGGTTCCGGCAAAGTCATGCGCACAAAAGGCGGCAAGAGCCACCTGCGCAGACGCACTTCAAAGCGTACAAAGGCACAGTTGCCTGAGATGCATGAAGTAAAGGGCCGCAAGATCATCAAGCGCATTAAGCGCCTTGCGCCGAATATGGAAGGTTAATTCTTCCGGCTGTCATATCCAATTTTTAGTTGTGGCTTTCGGGTGTACGCAACTGGCACTGCCTAGAGCATGCCGACGCCCGCGGGTTGCAGGAGATAAAGAATGACTCGTGTTAAGGGAGGCCCCCAGGGCCATTTACGTCATAAGAAAATTTTGAAGATCACAAAGGGACAGCGCGGCGCGAAGCATCGCCTGTTCAAGCGTGCAAATGAGGCCATGCTCAAGAGCCTTTGGTACGCGACCCGTGATCGACGCGTGCGCAAGCGCGACCTACGCAAGCTGTGGATCGCCCGTATCAATGCAGCAGCCCGTTTGAATGGAACCACTTATAGCAAGCTGGTAGCGGCGTTGAAAAAGGCAAATATCGATCTCAACCGCAAAATGCTATCTGACATCGCAATCCGTGACCCGCAGGCATTCGCCGCAGTGGTTGCGAAAACAAAGTAAATTATGTAGGTCACGCTTGAAGCGTGACCTACAACTTTATCGGGGGTAAAATATTTGAGTGAATACCATTCTCACAGAACATGTTCTTCCGACGGGCCAATCCATTCAAATCGTTCAGGGTGATATTACAACCGAAGAAGTAGATGCCATCGTCAACGCGGCGAATGAACATCTGCAACATGGAGGTGGAGTCGCGTGGGCAATTTCGAAAAAAGGCGGACCTACCATTCAAAAGGAATCAAATGACTGGATTCGCGAACATGGCCGCGTCCCACACTTGCATCCTGCATGGACCTCTGGCGGACTCCTGCCCGCGCGTTATGTGATCCACGCTGTGGGACCTATTTGGGGAGATGGTGATGAGGACAGTAAACTCGAATCTACTGTGACGGGTTCATTGCGCGTCGCAGATGAACTTTACCTGACATCCATTGCAATGCCTGCCATCTCAACCGGCATTTTCGGTTTTCCGAAAGATCGCGCGGCAGGAATCATATTTACAGCAATTGAAAAGTATTTTATCGACAATTCAACAACCGCTTTGAAAACCGTCAAATTGGTTTTGTTCGATCAAACAACAGTGGATGCATTTATTAAATCGTGGCAGGACAAGTGGGGACAGTGATCACTTCATCTCAAAATTCTAAAATCAAAAGCGTCCGCGCATTGTTAGGACGCGCCAAAGAGCGACATGAAGCAAATGCTTTTGTTATTGAGGGAGTGAGGCTTGTTGAAGAAGCAGAGACTAGACGCTTCGCGGGGAGATTTCGATTTGTTCTTTACGATGAATCCCTAAACGAAAGGGGAAAGTCACAGGTTGAACGTCTCAAGTCGCGCGGTATTGACGTGGAAGAAGTTTCTCAAAGCTTGATGCAATCATTAAGTGACACCGAAGCTTCACAGGGGGTCCTCGCTGTCATTAACAATTCCCAATTCCCAATTCCCGATTCCTTACATTTTGTTCTCATCCTCGACCAAGTCCGTGACCCTGGCAATCTTGGTACGTTGCTCCGCACCGCCGCAGCAACTGGAATACAAGCTGTATTTCTACCTCCTGAAACAACGGACGCATTCGCGCCAAAAGTGGTCCGTTCGGGAATGGGTGCACATTTTCAAGTGCCAATCCATTCAATGACATGGGAAGAAATCAGAGAACAAATAAGGGATTTGCAAGTCTTTCTCGCGGAAATGGAGGGACAATCCTGTTGGGAAACTGACCTTCGCCAGCCCTTGGTGTTGATAATCGGTAGCGAAGCAGAAGGGGCAAGCGAGGAAGCGCGGAAGCTAGCAACGCAAAAAATCTCAATACCTATGTCTGGAAATGTTGAATCCCTCAATGCAGGAGTCGCGGGATCCGTGTTGATGTATGAAGTGATGAGACAACGTTTGAACGTGTAAACGTTTCAACGAAACTTATATACCTTACGCGATGCGTAAAATGTAGTTTTCATGAATAACCTAGAAGGAGAACGAAGAATGCCTACGACACTTGAAGCTGTCCGCCCTATAGAATTAGAAGAGATAAGAGAAGCACGCGAACGCATCGCGGGGACGATTGTGCGAACGCCGTTAATCCGCCTGGAATTGGGACCGAATTATCCGGATATCTGGCTCAAGCTTGAGAACCTACAGCCGATCAATGCCTATAAACTTCGAGGTGCGGCCAATGCCGTGGCAATGCTGTCAGAGTCTGAACGAGAGCGCGGCGTGTGGACGATCAGCGCGGGAAATGCGGGGCAAGGCGTCGCGTACGCGGCACGGCAAGCAGGTGTGCCATGTTCAGTTGTAGCAATCGAGACCGCGCCGCTCTCAAAACTTGAACGAATGAAAGATCTTGGTGCGAAACTTATTCTGGTTTCTTATGATGACGCATGGAAGGCCCTAGAGGCGCGTTCGTTTCCTGGAATTGAAGGAACGTTTGTGCATCCGTTTGACGATCATAATTTCATTGCTGGCCACGCGACCATGGGATTGGAGATTCTCGAAGACGCCCCAGATACAGCTGCAGTCATTGCCAGTATAGGT
>DAINRK010000604.1:0-3030 GCA_036741855.1 Anaerolineales bacterium | reverse complement strand
GATGCATTGATTGTAATTGGGGGTAGGCTTGGGCTTTCGCTTTCTGCGACAAACGCAGAACCCACCAGCGGTGGGCGAGAACTGGCCTCTGTGCAGGCAAGTGATACTGACCGAAAGCGCGCGAAGGAACTTTT
This sequence comes from Anaerolineales bacterium, assembly GCA_036741855.1. Taxonomy (GTDB): domain Bacteria; phylum Chloroflexota; class Anaerolineae; order Anaerolineales; family Villigracilaceae; genus Defluviilinea. Next base: position 2,896 of record DAINRK010000604.1, on the reverse strand, counting down.
GATGAAGAGCCTGGATGGGATGGCGCGTGAGAAATTTGGCGAAGAGACCAATGCTGGCGATTTGGTCTTTGACGAAACGCTGCATGTCTCGCAAGTTCTTTTGGAAGAATATGATCCGCCGGCGGGCGCGGTGGGCACAAAATTGACCCTGACCATGCAAGTGGAGTACGCCGTTTCCTATGCTTCTGCCTCAGACTTGACCGAGCTTGCTTCGTTAGCCCTCAACGCTTCTTTACCTTCAGGCTTTTTACCAGTATCGGATGCGCTGACGCTCAAACCTGCATCGAAACCAACCATCAGTGATGATGGTTCTGCGCGTTGGACGATGAGGGTTGAACGCAAAATCGTTCAACAGGTTGACCCTGCTAAAGTGACACATTTGATACAGGGTTATGGTTTGGGATTGGCACAATCCCGTTTGGAGGAACAGCTTCCGCTTGCGAGTTCGCCACAGATTTCGCTTTCGCCTTCATGGTGGCCATGGGTGCCAATTGTGCCGTTTCGCATTTCAGTGGTGACACAGTGAAAACATTTATTAACCACAGAGATACCAAGTCACGGAGATTTCTAAAAAGATTTCTCAGGGTCTCAGTTTCTCGGTGGTTCAAAAGTGCGTAGCGATGAGAATTTTGGCCATTGATCATGGCGAAAAAAGAATCGGGCTAGCGCTTAGTGACCCAACGGCTACAATCGCGAGTCCATTCAAAGTGATCGAACATGTCTCGCGTCCAATTGATGCTGCGCAGGTTGCGAATCTTGCATCTGAGAATGAAGTTGGCTTGATCGTCATTGGTCAGTCATTTGATGAAGAAGGTAGACCAAATCTTGCAGGTCGGCGTGCCGCCAAGTTTGCAGAGGTACTAAAGCAGCAGACACAAACCCCCGTTCTTTTATGGGATGAATCATTCAGCACCCAAGATGCGCGCGCGACGCGAGTTGAAATGGGTGTCCCACGCAATAAACGCTCGGGGCATCTGGATGAATTGGCCGCCGTCATGATCTTAAGGTCGTATCTTGAGTCGCAAATCCAAAAGTAAGACTAAGTCTGTAATGCGCAATTTAATCATTGTCGTTTTCATTTTCCTCACGTTGGCCTGTTTGTTATTGTTCCTGATTTATCTCCCCTCACAAGCGACAAGGATATATGGATCTCCATCGCCATCCCTCGGAATGGGGCAGCGCATACAATATTCCGCGCTTTTGCTTTGGTACGATGGTTTACTCACTCGTCCATTGGATACTCAGGGAACTGAACAATCATTCACTATTGAAGCAGGCGAATCGATTGATGGAATCGCCAATCAGCTCCAAATCGTGGGGCTGATCCGGGATGCTGAATCGTTCCGAGCATACCTAATTTACTCCGGTTTGGATACATCAGTTCAGGCAGGCGAATATAAGCTTAGCGCGGCGATGTCCGCGATTGATATTGCGCACGAACTACAGGATGCCACTCCTGAGGAAGTCACATTTGTCATACTGCCTGGCTGGCGGGTTGAAGAAATTGCCGCGTCGCTTTCGACATCTGGTTTGTCCATTACCTCAGAGGAATTTATTTCCCAAGCGCAAATTCCTCCCAGCGGTTTTGGCTTCTTAAGTGGGGCAACGACAACCGAAGGCTTTCTATATCCCGGCTCATATATCTTCCATCGTGAAACGTCAGCCGATCAAATGATCCATGAGTTTGTTCGCAACTTTGGTCTACGACTTTCGCCTGATCTAAGAAATGGAGTAGACCGCCAGGGATTGACTATCTACCAGGCCGTGACTTTAGCGTCATTGGTCGAGCGCGAGGCTGCGCGTGAAGATGAGAAGCCATTGATTGCATCTGTGTTTCTAAATCGGTTAAAGACCGGCATGAAACTTGACAGTGACCCGACTGTGCAATATGCTCTTGGATACGATATATTTGCACAAACGTGGTGGAAAAATCCATTGAGCTTGATTGATCTGCAGTTCAATTCGCCGTATAACACCTATATTTATGCTGGTCTTCCCCCTGCGCCAATCGCGAATCCAAGTTTAGCATCATTACAGGCCGTCGCTTTCCCCGCTGAAACAGAGTATTACTTTTTTCGCGCGAAGTGTGATGGTTCGGGATACCATGATTTCGCGGAGACGTTTGAGGAACATCTTGGGAATTTTTGTCCTTAGGTGAACGATTTATACAGTTGCGTGAATCATTCATTCTGGCAACCTGGATTGAGGCAGTATATTCATGACCGATTTTATGAATGGCTTGACGCTAAATCAGCTTTTCTATGCAGAAGTGGTACATCCAATTTTGAAGTCACATTTCCCGAAACTTGAATATTCGGCCGCTCTCATTGGCTGGGGCTCAGATGTTTTGGGCTATGACGACCTTCAATCCACAGATCATAATTGGGGACCTAGACTCCAACTGTTCATCTCTGAACAAGATTTCGAGAACTACCGTCCAGCAATAGACGACGTTCTACATGCAGATTTACCACCGGAATTTCTAGGTTACGCTACTGCCTTTCCAATCGTTGTAGAGGACGAGTCTGGACCGGTTAAGCACAACGTCGAAATAGAAACCATTAAAGGCTATTTCAGCCGATATCTAGGCTGTGACCCCTATCATGAAATTGGGGTAGGGGATTGGTTGACTTTTGCCGAACACAAACTCCTTACCATAACTAGCGGAAAAGTTTTTCATGATGGACTACATGAACTTGAACCCATACGTCAGAAATTTCGTTATTACCCTCAAGAAATCTGGCTTTATTTGCTTGCCGCACAGTGGAAAAAGATCTGCGAGGAGGAAGCATTTGTTGGCAGATGTGGGTATGTTGGCGACGAATTGGGTTCAATGTTGATCGCGGCACGGCAGGTCAAAAATCTGATGAGGCTTTGTTTCCTCATGGAACGCAAG
>DAINRK010000603.1:0-3032 GCA_036741855.1 Anaerolineales bacterium | reverse complement strand
CTCTGATGCGATCCACAACATACTTGCTATCCGCGCGACGGTAGGAAATGAAAATTTTCATGAAGATTGTATCCTTTATTTAGAGGGCTTTTGAAATAAAACCGTTTGTTCAAAATCAGGCATTCGACACCTCCTTGTGACTCTGCCGCTTACTGCAATTGGTTGATTATATGGTTGTAGGACAGGTATTGTCAACAAGGAAAGAGCCTTCCAAAAATCGGAAGGCTCTTTTAGCTATCCTGAACTGAGTTCTTTTAACCTTGCCAGACGCGCGGGCTCTTTGTCCTTCAGCCATTCATCTTGGGACAAAATTTCGTACGCTTTAGCAAAATAGGGACACGCTTCTTCGGCGCGGTTCAGTAAAAGTAGACATTCGCCGATCTCCTCTGAAACATATCCATCCTCTTCACCTGCATTGTCTAATTCCTCCTTCAATGCCATTTGTTTGGATAATGCCTCTTCGACTCGGTTCAGAGATCGGAGCGTCCGGGCGACCGTCCAGGTGGCAATTCGCGTTTGACTCACGCGTCCTTTTGACCTTTGCCATGCTTCCGCTTTCTCGAAGATTTCCAACGCCGACGCGTAATCGCCCAGGTCATGATACGACCAGCCAGTATTGTTATATAACGAGCCGAGCCAGTTCTGCGCCTTTTCCTGTCCCGAAAATTCTGCCATTTGAATAGCCTGCAGGTTTAGGCCCAGAGATTGATCGGGCGGGGAGACAATTGCCAGCATGTGGATTGCATCCACCGCATAAAAGTCCTCAAACAATTGCTTTGCCAAATCCAATGCCTCTTCGAAAAATGGACGCGCTTCCTCGGGATGTCCTGACGAATTATGAACTCTGCCGCGCTCCAGCAGAAATCGAACTTTGGCACGAGAAGGAAATTCCCCTAACCGTTTTTGGACCTGATCCAAAGTTTGATGTGCCTGGTCAAATTTTCGCTGAAGCCCTTGTGCACGCGCCATCTGAGTCAGCAATTCGAGATATGCGGGATCGTCATCCGGAATTTGCAGAATCGTCTTGCGAAATTTTGTTTCTGTTTCATCCGGATGGGAATAATCCCAGAGCGCATCAAAATCAGGGACGTTCTGCGATTGCATGCTGAGTTTCCACTCGAGTTCTATTTTCCATGCTCATGACTTCTGAAGAGAAGAACCCGGCAACGCCCATCAGGGTGCAGGAGACTCCGGCGATCAAAAACCAAAGTTGAATGCCAAACGCGTCTGCAAAAGGACCCGCGATCATCAGCGCGATCGGTGAGACGAATGAAGCCGCGCTGAGGATGAACGCGAAGACGCGTCCCTGCATTTCCGGGGCGATATTTGCCTGCAGCATCGCGCCGTAAGATCCATTGACGATTGGCAGCATCAATCCCGCTACTGTATTTGCTGCGAGCCCGATCCAGAATAATTCTAATGATATGAGTCCCACGATCATCGTGGCTAGCCCTGCGATAATCAATCCGACTTGCGCGGTTACAATCTTGCGTTTGAATCCACCCCAGGCACCGAGGATGAATCCGCCGAGGATTGTGCCCATTGCAAAAGACGAGAACCACCACGCAAGTTGTTGAGCATTGCCTTTGAAATGATTTGTAATCAGCAAAGGAGTAAGCGGTTCTGTCGCACTAAAGAAGAAGTTGATCACCATCACCAATCCCAGCAAAATGACCAGGCCGCGCCAGGCGATGATGTAACGGAATCCCGTCACAAAGTCCTGCCAGAACGTAGACTGAGTCTGCCTGCTTTTTTCAGGTTGAGGAATCCGGATGAAGAGCAGGATGGTAATCGCGATCAAAGCTGTCCCGATATCGATTCCGAGGATTCCCTGCATCGGCATGATGGCAATTAACAACGCCCCGAGCGGCGCAGAAATGATGTTCAATCCACCATACAAGGCTTGATTGAATCCCTGCACGCGCGCGAGATGCTCTTTGGGAATCAACAACACGCCCGATGCACCGAAAGCAGATTGATGGAATCCTCCTGCAACCGCGCGGATGAAAAGCGCGAGATAGATATGCCATACATTCACCAGATCAAACGCGAATAGAAGCGCTAAGGCAAATGTTGCGCTGGCTACCGTCGCATCTGCCGCAATCAGTATCAATCGTCGGTTCCCCCGATCAACCCATGTGCCAATGAAGGGGGAGAGCAATACCTGCGGCAGCAATCCCATCATGGAGGCAATGGCAAGCGTTGTAGCTGAATTTGTCGATGTGGTGAGATACCAGATGATGGCAAACTGCACCAATTGACTGCCAAGCAGGGAAAGTGCCTGACCAGTCCATAATGTGAAGTATCGAACCGCCCAGGGATTGTTTTTATTCATCAAACATCACTGAGCTACTTTTTCCTTCGTTAACTCTTCGAGCTGATCCACCATTTGCGCGAGGACGTCAAATGTCTCCTCTACTGGTTGGGAGGTGGACATATCCACGCCCGCGAGTTTGAGCGTATCAAGGGGGTACATCGAGCTGCCCATGCTTAGCGCGCGCAGATAATCCTCGGCCGCGTTCGGAGTTCCAGACAGAATTCGACGAGAGAGCGCATGTGCACCCGATATGCCGGTCGAATATTGATAGACGTAATAATCCTGATACAGATGTCCAAATGTAGCCCAGGTGATTCCAGTTCGATCGCGGTCAAATTGCATCTCTGATCCATATCCTTCGGCAAACAAGTCAGCCATCAGAGCGTTCATGTCATCTGCGGTCACACCTTGACCTTTCTCCACGCGCTGATGCACTTCCAATTCAAATTGTGCCAGCATCGGCATGATAAAGAAGTAGCGATGGAAGTTGGCGAATGCTTCCTCCAGTACGCTTATTCGGAATTCTGGGTCTTGATTCGTCTTCAGCAGATGCGCGCGCACCAATGCCTGGTTCAAATTCGACGCGACCTCCGCGACAAACAATGTATACCCGGCATACACCATCGGCTGGTGCTTGAACGTGAGATAAGAATGCATCGAATGGCCCAGTTCATGGGCGAGCGTGCTCAAGCCGAATATCGTATCGTCGTAAAGC
>DAINRK010000602.1:0-3035 GCA_036741855.1 Anaerolineales bacterium | reverse complement strand
TTACCAATATGATATTTGCATTTTCGAGACAATGCCTACGACTCCATAGGAAAGCCGTAGTCCCCCACATACTTTGCCTGAACTGCCCTATATCCCAGCAATTCGCCCAGCAGCCCAAGTGTGGAACTGATCATTTTTTGGGCAGCGATCGATGGTTGCGCTACATAATTTCCATGCCTGGTCGCAGTACGGATCGTCGCTGACTGCACAAGGACTTTTGCCAATCCTTTGAGACGTATGCCATCTCGTATCATGCCAGTGCGAGTGGCAAAGATACCCAGGATATCCTGTATGGCGGCGGGATTGGGCCTATCGAATCGACTGCGCTGACGATAGACGAGTTCTTCCTCGTCCGCATTCCATGGATGGATGTGGAAATGACCAGGCTCCACCATAAAGGACTCAACAGCCTTTACAGTTCTTTCATTGCCATCGAGTGAATATTTGGCCGTGCCTTTGATGATCTCAAATGTTTCGGTCCAGGTTTGATGGAGGTGTTCACCCAGGTCAGAGCCAGACGCAGAATAACGAGTGACCTCCAGCAGCCAGCCCATACCACCAGTCTCTGCGGCGGCTTCGAGGACCACGGTACGAGTTTTGGTGATGGGATGTTCAAACGTGAACCCGGCTCGAATCATGTTAACAACTCCTCTGGTCGGTGCGAATTATATAGTCGGTATAAGCCCAGTTCTGTTTATATCATCTTGTGTTCGATGAGACTTTCTGCCATCTCGACGATTGTCTGTTCGTAAGGACGCGGCTTCCAACCAAGGATTGAATGAGCTTGTTCTATCGAAAAGCCATAGGTCCAATTGAGCGCATCAGATACATTTTTGATCTTGGGCATGAAGACGGCCATCAAACGGATTAACCAATCTGGCAAAATGCGGGTGGGAACGCGGTAGCCACGGCCAACAAAATTCCGGTACAGGATGTTCGCAAATTCGGGCAGAGAAATGGATGCGCCATTGGCAATGAAACGTTTCCCTGCTGCTTCGGGAGAGTTCATCGCCTGCAGGATGATGTCCGCCACATCGCGAACATCCACCAGGTGAAGCTGTATACGTGTGACGCCAGGCACTTCGCGGCGTAATAAGGTGCGGAACCATTCCGTAGAGGTGTGATAATGGTCATCTAGAACGGGACCAAACACGTTGCTGGGGTTGATCGAGACGAGTTCCATCTTTTTTGCATTCTCGGCGCTTTGGATGAAGTCCCAGGCTGCACGTTCGGCCAGCGTTTTGCTTTTGGGATAGGCACCGGATTTATCAATATTCGTCCAATCCGATTCAGTGAAGGTCCTGTTCTCGCCCCCATGTCCCGCGGCTACCGCGGCAGTGGACGACACGATGACAACGCGCTTAACGCCTTCTGCATGCGCGGCACGCAAGACACGCAGCGTCCCTTCACGCGCAGGCACGATTAGGTCATTTGCGTTCTTCGGTTCTTCTGCCGGGAATGGTGACGCCAGATGTAGGACGATCTCACAACCGCTGACTGCATCTTGCCAGCCTTCATCCTTTAAGAGGTCAACACAGACCAACTCAAGCTTGCTTGTATCTGTATGTTTGGACAGCGTCTCGCGCACCTTCTTCGCATGTGCTTCAGTGCGAACCGTGCCGCGTACAGAGTAATTCAGTTTAAGAAGTCGCAATATGGTGTGCAGGGCGATAAACCCACCGGCGCCTGTAACGAGGATCTTCGTGGACGATGGAGCAATACTCATCAGGTTTCCTCAACAAATGATAAATCGATAAGATGCTGAACATTATAGTCGCTTTATAGGCAATGGATTTTGCACTACATTTACAAATGGTTCGAGTATGATTGAATGAATTGTAAAGTTACCATCTCAGAGAGAATAATAAGCCTCAAATCTTTTATTACATATGATTATAAAGAGAGGAAGCGTTAATGAAATTTGAATTCTTTACAACAGACGATGATGTGAAATTGGGGTATATGGATAAGGGCAGGGGTATACCGGTGATCCTCATTGCAGGCTACAGCGCTCCCGCGACCTCCTGGTATAGGGAGGAGAAAACTTTATTAAAGCACGGTTATCGCGTGATTGCTTTTGATAGACGATCCCATGGAAGTTCTGAGAACCCACCTTATGGGCAGGATATGGTGACGCAGGGCAGGGACATCGATGCGTTGATCCGCCATCTGCAAATCAAGAAAGCGTTTTTGATCGGTCAATCTCAAGGGGCTTCTTCCATGTGGTCCTACATTTCACAATTCGGTACGGAACATCTTTATGGTGTGATTAGTATTGATCAGACACCAAAAATGATCAATGACGAGAGCTGGCCCTACGGTATGACTGGTTTAGATAGGGAAACACGTCCCACCTTCTTCGATGCACCACTTCCAAAGCCTAACAGGAAATCTTTAAACATGTTTCTTATTGGGGTGCTGCTGCGTGGGAGGAAATATTTGAACTTTGATCACAAAGGGACAAAACCACTGCTTTTAGATCATGCGGACGCAGATTGGCGGGAAACGCTCAAGAAAACGGATGTGCCGGTCCTATTCGTCGCTGGAGAGGAAAGCCCCTTCTGGCCCAAAGAACATGCCGCCATGAGCGCTGCGCTATGCCCACATGGTGAATCAGCCGTGGTGGCAGGTTCGGGTCATGCGGTCAACTGGGAATGCCCAAAGGAATTTAATGCGCTCATGCTAGGCTTCTTGTCCAAGGTAAGTAAATAACGTTGAAACCGATTCAATTCACCCCCATAAAGAGAGCCGTCATCTAGCAAAAAATGAGCATCGGTGGAAAGGCTTAAATCCATGAGTACACAAATCCATCAGGAACTATCCCAGCTTCTGGGGGATCGTTTTACCACTGACGATCATGAACGCGAGCAGCACGGCAAAGATGAATCTTCATTGAGCCCCATGCCCCCGGATGCAGTGTGCTTTCCTCTTAGCACGGAAGAAGTGTCCGCCATTGTTAAACTCTGCCGTCAATATCTCACGCCAGTGATCCCATTCGGAGCGGGTAGTTCACTGGAAGGACATATCTTTGCACC
>DAINRK010000601.1:0-3036 GCA_036741855.1 Anaerolineales bacterium | reverse complement strand
CATGGGATTTGTTTCGCCGGCTCACCGACGTTTCGCCCGCACGGTGCGCGGCGTTCGTGGATTGCGGCGAGTTCCAGCTGGCTTCGTCTTCACCAGAGCTGTTCCTGCGATTGAGCGGATGCCCGTCTCATCGTCAGATGAGCTGCCTCCACCTGAACCTACAGAGGGGCCCGCCTGGTATGTGATTCATTGTTATTCGGGTTATGAGAACAAGGTGCGCCATAACCTTGAGCAACGCATCGAGACCATGGGCATGAAAGACAAGATCTTTGATGTGGTCATTCCGACGCAGGAAGAGATCGAAGTCAAGGATGGCAAGCGGCGCACCGTGGAGCGACACATCTTCCCTGGCTATGTTCTGGTGAATATGTTGCTCTCGGAAGAGTCATGGTATGTTGTCCGCAACACACCAGGCGTGACAGGTTTTGTCGGAATGGGAAACAATCCCACTCCTCTTCGACCGGAAGAAGTGGCACAGATCGTCAAACGCATGGAAGCGGAAGCGCCAACTGTCAAAGTTACATTCAAGGTGGGGGAGCGCGTCCGCATCGTGGATGGACCTTTCAACGATTTCCGAGGTCTTGTTTCGGAGATCGATATGGAACGCACCAAAGTCCGTGTGATGGTTTCGTTCTTTGGGCGCGAAACGCCGGTAGAGTTGGATTTCTTACAGGTAGAAAAAGCATAAATATAATGGTAACAAGTTGCGGCTTGCGCGAAGCGAAATCCTAATCCGCAATTTGAAACGGTGGGAGTGGCGACAAGACGCCACGCTAAAACCACAAAGGAGTAAAAATGGCAAAGAAGTTTAAGGCAATCGTTCGTCTCCAGCTTGAGGCTGGAAAAGCCAACCCGGCACCCCCAGTGGGACCTGCGTTGGCGGGTCATGGTATCAATATCATGGCATTCTGCAAGGAATATAATGCTCGCACGTCAAACCGACCGGGTGAGGTACTTCCTGCAGAAATCACGGTGTACACCGATGGGTCATTTACCTTTGTTTTGAAGACCCCCCCTGCAGCCGTCTTATTACGCAAAGCTGCCAAGGTCGCGAAAGGTTCCGGTGTTCCAAACAAGGAAAAGGTCGGTAAGGTGACCCGCGCGCAGGTGAAAGAGATCGCAGAAATTAAGATGAAAGATCTGAATGCCATCAATCTCGACGGCGCGATCAAACAGGTCGAAGGTACAGCCCGTTCAATGGGTATTAATATTGTAGAATAAATTTGTGGGAGGGTCACCCTGTGTGACTCGCTTGCACCACGGAGGATAAAATGGCTAAACACGGAAAAAAATATAAAGCCGCTCTGGCTAAGGTGGATTTGGAAAAGGAATATTCCGCACGCGATGCAGTTGCGCTCGCGAAGGAAACCAGTATTACCAAGTTTGATTCAACAGTGGAAGTCCACATGCGAACCGCGCTTGACCCACGTCAGGCTGATCAACAGGTGCGTGATGTTGTTGTTCTGCCCCACGGTTTGGGCAAGACTGTGCGTGTGCTGGTTTTTGCTCAAGGGGAGGGCGCAGCTGCGGCTCGCTCTGCAGGTGCTGATCTCGTCGCGGATGACGATGAGACCTTAAAGAAGATCGAAGGCGGCATGCTGAATTTTGATGTCGCCATCGCCACGCCGGATGCGATGGGAAAAGTCGGTCGTCTGGGACGTGTGCTTGGTCCGCGTGGTCTGATGCCGAATCCCAAGGCCGGTACGGTTGTCAACGCAAATGACCTGCCTCGCGCGATCAAAGAAGCGAAGGCTGGTCGTGTTGAGTTCCGTCTCGATAAGACAGCCAACATTCATGTTTCGGTTGGCAAGGTTTCCTTCGATGCAGATAAACTTTATGAGAATTTTGTCGCACTGATGGATGCTGTTCATAAAGCTCGTCCTGCAGGCGCGAAAGGCGAATACATCAAACGCATCACCTTGACTACAACAATGGGACCCGGGATCAAAGTAAGCCCCGGCGATACACAATCTTGAGGTAAACGAGTACAATAGCTCGATAAACCTGTTAGCCACTTCGCCAATGAAGGCGGGTGCCCTTCGACTACGGTCGGGGCTTAATTTCCTGCTCAGGTGAAGACAAAAAGCGATCATACCCTCCGTTTGGGTTTTGCTTGAAGTCTTTGCCTCGCGCAACGAGTGGCAAAGACTTTTTTATTGAAAGGAGGTGAGTGTCCCTTGGCAATTACAAAAGAACGTAAAGAGGAAGTGCTGGCTACATATGCAGACTGGATGAAGCGCAGCCAGGCTGTGATTCTTGTAGAATATACCGGCGCGAAGATGAAGGATCTGGATGGAATCCGTGCAAAGGTCCGCGAATCTGGTGGTGAATTCCATATCTTAAAGAACACCCTGGCGCGGCGCGCATTTGCAAATAGCGGAATGGAACTTCCACAGGATTATCTCGTGAAGAGCACAGCTGTTTCATTTGCTTTCACAGATCCGGCTTCTACGGCAAAAGCACTAAACGAGGCAACAAAAGGCAAAGAGTTCCTCAAGGTCAAAGGCGGATTCATGAGCGGACAGAGTCTGAACGCTGCTCAAGTCAAAGCTCTAGCTGATATGCCGCCACTGCCTGTTGTACGCGCTCAATTGCTTGGCGTGCTGCAGGCTCCGGCCGGCAAACTCGTCCGCACCATTGCCGAACCCGCTCGCGGTTTGGCTGCCGTCGTCAAAGCTTTCGCCGAGAAAGCTCCCGCTGCGGCGTAATCAGCATGAAAATTACGCAATCAAAAACAAAAATTATCTCATTTAGTTAGGAGTAACTATACAATGGCTGGAAATCTCGATCAAATCGTGGAACAACTTTCCACACTGTCCGTCCTCGAGGCGGCTGAACTTGTGAAGAAACTGGAAGAGAAGTGGGGCGTTTCCGCTGCGGCTCCTGTCGCGATGGCTGCGGCTCCTGGCGCTGCCGCCGCTGCCGCTGAACCTGTCGAAGAGAAGACAGAGTTCGATGTGGTCATCAAGGAAACTGGCGCCAAGAAAATTGACGTGATTAAGGTAATTCGTCAATTGACCAGCCTTGGTCTTGGCG
>DAINRK010000600.1:0-3041 GCA_036741855.1 Anaerolineales bacterium | reverse complement strand
ATCCCGAAAAAGTGATAAAGTCCGACGCTCTCGCCCGTGCGGGAAAATTTGTTCTTTCCTCGGGTCGCTCTTACAGGGACTATGAGACCTTGGCCCGCGCGGTCGAGGGTACCGAGGTAAACGTTAAAGTAAGCGGCCGCGCTTTTAATTTAGCCGGGATCGACTTTCCTACAAATATGGAAGCGACGGGGTGGCTGGCCGAGCGGGAGTTCCTTGATTACTTATATGAAACCTATTTCTACGCGGTGCCGCTCCAACCGATCTCTCATGCCGGTGGCGACAGTAGCGTACTTCAGGCGATGAGCTTTGGCAAAGCTGTCGTAGCGACACGGTCGCCTAGTACCGAAACCTATATTCGGCATGGGGAGACTGGACTGCTGGTGGAACCGCATGACGTGGAAGGCATGCGCCAGGCCATATTACATTTGTGGCACAATCCGGATGAAGCTACCAGGATGGGCAAAGAAGCACGGCGGCTTTTTGAAAAAAACCATACCATCGACAAGTTAGCTCAACGCGTATACGATGTCGCACTCGAGGTCTATAGTGCTCAATAGAGAAATAACCAGGAACAAACAACTGCTGAAACTGATCCTGGTTGCGGCTGTGTTGATCCGCATCCCGATTGCCCTTTACATGGGTGATATAGTAACCGTCTTGCCCGGGATTCACGATCAGTTGTCTTACGATGCGTTGGCGCGCAGTCTGTTGGAAGGTCGAGGTTATAGTTTTACAGAGAATTGGTATCCCTTCACAAAGGCTAACACTCCCACCGCTCACTGGTCTTTTCTGTACCCGCTCTATTTGGCTGGAATATATGCGGTAACGGGTTATCATCCCCTGGTGGCCCGGCTCATTCAAGGGGCTGTAGGCGGCGCTCTCCTGTGCTTTCTAGTTTACAAGATAGGTCGTCGGGTTGTTAATGAAGATACCGGGCTGGTTGGCGCTGGCTTGGCTGCTGTCTATGGTTACTTTATATACTATAACGTGGCCCTAATGACCGAGACGTTCTTTATTGTATTAGTGTTGCTTACGCTATATCTAAGCCTCGAACTCAAAGAAAATCCTACCGTGATGCGCTGGATAGGGCTTGGTTTTTCGCTTGGCTTGGCGTGCTTACTTAGGCAAACTGTATTGCTTTTCGCTCCCTTTCTGCTCTTTTGGCTGTTAATAGAACTCCGAGGAAAGGGCGTTCGTTGGTTGTATTTTGCGCTCCCGGTTGCTATCATCAGCCTGTTGGTAATACCCTGGACAATAAGAAACTATCAGGTATATCGAGAATTTCTTTTATTGAACTCTAATGCTGGTTACGCTCTCTTTGCTTCCAACAACCCTAACTTGGGAACCAATTGGAATAATGAGTTAGTGGTAGTGCCCGTGCCCGAGGAACTGGAAGGGCAGAATGAAGCCGAGCTTGATCGTGCCTTGACCCATAGGGGCATCGAATTTATCGTTTCGGATCCTGAACGGTATGTATTGTTGGCCCTAGATAAAACGCTCGAGTATTTTTGGTTCTGGCCCTCCAGTGATTCGAGCCGAATTAGTAATCTAAATCGGGTACTTTCTTTTGGCTTATACCTACCGTTTATGCTTTATGGGTTGTGGTTATCCTTATCACGATGGCGCAACTTTGTAGTTCTGTATTTATTTATTGTCATTCATACAGGTATTCATCTACTGTCCTGGCCCGCACCTCGCTACCGGTTAACGGTTGATGCAGTGTCAATGATCTTTGCTGCACTGGCCCTAATTGAACTAGCCAGACAGTTAAGAACCTGGCGTCGCAGGCTTCCATTAAAAAATGGGCTCGGTTTCTGACAACCTGCAAACATAAATATCCCAATTGATATGTCCTCAATAACTACTTCTACAGCAGTCCAGTCCCCTCCTTTGAGCAAACGGACAGAAACTATGCTGAAAATAGCCATGGCCGTTCTCAGTCCATTATTGTTCATTGGGCTATTGGAAGGTGTGGCTTATATTTGGGAACGGGTGCAGGCCAACGGCCCCTATGCCTGGGAGCTGGTCGCTTCACGACGGATGAAGTGGATACAATATCACGAACCCGGGGCCGGCTATACCTTGATGAAGCCCGATAGTCATTATGAGTGGCAGTCCATCCCAGTGAATATTAATTCTCATGGCTTGCGCAATCCTGAAACAACCTTTGAAAAACCACTTGGCACGATTCGCATATTAAACTTAGGCGATTCGGTTGCAATGGGTTGGGGTGTTCGCTTGGAAGATACATATGGCCAGCAATTGGAAGCACTGCTTAATAAGCAGGGCGGAGGGGACATGAGTTACGAGGTAATTAACGCCGGCGTGCCTGGTTGGAACCTGGAAAATGAACTGGCCTATCTGCAGGCGGAGGGCCTCCAGTATGAGCCAGATCTAATCTTGCTTGATCTGACCCTCGCTAATGATATCAAGGGCAAAAGCGCGTTGCTGGCAGAAAATCAGCCAGCTCCAATCAAATGGCTCCGCTCTAACACCTATTTTTGGCCCTTTCTTAGCGTTCAACTTCGCTGGATGGAGGCCCGAGCCCATGGTCGAGATCGAATTGATGTGATTGAGCCGCCGACCGAGCCTGATAAGTATTTCCCTTCAGACCCTGAGTCCAAACAATGGAAAGAGTTCTGGAATCAAGTATCAGCAATTGATCATCTGGCTGGAGAGAAGGATATTCCGGTTGTGTTGATTATATTCCCATTGGAGTTCCAAGTAATCGATGAAAGTTATCCGACTCTTCCACAAGATTTACTGACTGCTAAGGCGACAGAGGCAGGTATTCCTGCAATCGATCCGCTTCCAGCTTTTCGGCAGGCTTGCTTGGAAAAGCGGGGTGGTGCTTGTTATCTTGAGGACCGTTACTTATTTGCTGATGTCTGGATGCATCCTTCATCCAGGGGGCATAAACTAATCGCGGATGAGCTCAAGGCGTTTCTGACTCAGAAGGTTGAACATTGAAGCATAATTACATCAAGGCTAAGGAGAATTAATAAAACCTGATGGACTTTTCCTGGACAGAAGAGCAACTC
>DAINRK010000599.1:0-3053 GCA_036741855.1 Anaerolineales bacterium | reverse complement strand
GAATGAATACTATAAGGGAAGATGGTGGGACACCTTAATGTATGCCATTCTCGCTGATGAATGGAATGCACATAAACAGAGTCATCCCGTTCAATGGAAGAAACTTGAGGACTAAAACGATGGAAAACTTTACGGATGTAAAACTCGAAATCTTTGTCCCACAGGAATATGCTTTGCCGATACGTGATGAGCTCGCAAAGATTGGTGTGGGAGTCGTCGGAAATTACGACCACTGTGTGGCCCTGACTGCGGTCCGCGGATTTTTTCGCCCCATGGAGGGCGCAAATCCATCTGAAGGAGAAGTCGGAAAAATCAGTGAAGTGGCGGAATATAAGATAGAAGTCAATTGCAAACGCGAATTGGTCAATGAGGCGAAAAAAGTTATTCACAGTGCCCATCCATACGAAGAACCTTTGATCAATGTAATACCACTGGCCAATCGTCTTTTTAAATGAATATAAACACATGTCTACCTCACTATGAGAGCGATCCATCAATCTCCAATTCTCTAATTACGAATTACCAATTACTAACGATAAGGAGTAACAAATGCCAACCCAATCCCCCTCTGCCCACCTGCCATTCGGCGAAAACAAACAGGCTGACTGGTATGGCAAGGACATTATTTCGGTCAAACAATTCAGCCGCGACGATTTAGAGTACGTTTTCGGCGTGGCGCACGAGATGCGCGGCATGGTCGAGCGCGTCGGGACGTTTGACCTGTTGAAAGGAAAAATTCTGGCAAATCTCTTTTATGAGCCTTCAACCAGGACATCATCTTCGTTCACTGCCGCGATGGAGCGACTTGGTGGCTCAGTCATCCCGATCAACGAAGTGAAATATTCATCAGTAACAAAGGGTGAGACGCTTACTGATACTGTGCGCACACTGGAATGCTATGCCGATGTGATCGTCCTGCGTCATCCCGAAACGGGCTCAGCAGCAATTGCGGCGAAGGCTGCGCGCAAACCTGTCATCAACGCGGGTGATGGTATCGGAGAGCATCCCACTCAGGCGCTGCTAGATACATTCACGATCAGAGAAGAGTTGGGGCGGCTCGATGACCTGAACGTGACCATGCTAGGCGATTTGAAATATGGACGCACCGTGCATTCGCTCGCGCGCCTGCTCTCTGCGTTCGACGGAATCAAGATCAATTATGTTTCACCTGAAGTTTTGCGAATGCCAGGCGCGATCATGGACGAGGTCGCGGAGAAGAGCATACCGCAGGCAGAGTATTCGTCGCTTGAGCAAGTTCTACCTGAAACCGACGTGCTATATGTGACTCGTGTCCAGAAGGAGCGTTTTGAAGATCCTGCCGACTACGAGAAGGTCAAGGGCGCGTACGTGATTGATCCCGCGGTGATGAAGCCCGCAAAGAGAGATATGATTGTGATGCACCCGCTCCCGCGCGTCACCGAGATCAGCATGGACTTCGACGACGATCCGCGCGCTGCGTACTTCCGCCAGATGGAATATGGTCTGTATGTGAGAATGGCGTTGCTGGCAATCGTGTTGGGCAAGGCGTAAGGAATTCGCCACAGAGTTCTCAGTGTACTCTGTGGCTAAGGAGTCTTATGGAAAGTTTTTTCTCTTTTTTGGAAAAACGCGTTGATGATTGTTCCTAACTCTTATGCTTTGGACTCGACCCTATTGTCCCCGACCTCAAAGAACCTACCGCTGCTTCTGCTCTGAACTTCTGCCTGAATCTTGTCAAACAGACTTCTCGCTACGCCGCGGCATTCAAACCCAACGCGGCATTCTTTGAGGTCTTCGGCGCCGAAGGCTGGACCGCGCTCAAACAGGTCATTGAGGCGATTAACGCAGAGTCACACCGACTCGGCTCGCGCATTCCGATTATCCTCGATGCCAAACGTGGGGACATTGCATCCACTGCTGAAGCATACGCCAGATCCGCATTCGAGACTCTAGGCGTGGACTGTATCACGTTGAGTCCATATCTGGGCAAAGATTCGATTGAACCGTTCATCCAGGATCAGGAAAAAGGCATATTTCTGTTGTGCAAAACATCCAATCCGGGTGCAGGGGATTTGCAGGATATAACGCTTTCTGATGGTGATTTGCTTTATGAACACGTCGCCAAACTTGCACAGAAGTGGAATACGAGAAACAACATCGGTCTCGTCGTTGGTGCTACTCATGTAGACGCGATGAAACGCGTCCGGGGCGCAGCACCAGACTTATGGTTCCTTGCCCCTGGTGTCGGCGCGCAGGGCGGAGAGTTGGAATCGTCCCTGAGAGCTGGGTTACGCAAAGATGGCATGGGCGTGTTGATTCCCGTCTCTCGCGGAATCTCGCGCGCAGAAAGCCCCGGCAAAGCCGCGGCGGAGATACGGGATCAGATTTTACAGATTCGACACGAGTTGAACAAAACGTAATCATGTCATTTGAAAATCAGCTTCATAATAAGGTTGGTTTCCGTTCTGCTCTAGAGAATGATTATGACTTTCTCTATGCTTTGCACACTGCAACCATGAAGGAATACGTGAATAAGACGTGGGGTGAGGATGCGTTTCAAGAAGACATGTTCAGAAAGAATTTTGTTCCTACGCAAATTCAAATCATTACGCTCGACGGCAGTGATATGGGTATGATTTCTTGGGAAGAGAACGATAACGATATATTCTTACGCGTGATTGAAATATTTCCAAGGCACCAGAGGCAAGGGTTTGGAACTACAATCATCCAGAAAATTATCGATGATGCCGCACACCGAAGGAAAGAAGTTCGTTTACAGGTTCTCAAGGTCAATCCGGCTAAACAACTTTACGATCGTTTGGGATTTACTGTCATTGAAGAGACATCAACACATTACATTATGCGCACAACATTATCTTCATAAGAAGGATATTTATGGGACAAACAATACTTGATGCTAACTTGGTTTCCCTCGCCGATGGACTCCTCTCCGCAGGCTGTATCAAATTCGGTGACTTCACCCTCAAGTCAGGACTCAAATCTCCCTTCTATATTGACCTACGGCAGATCATCTCCCATCCCAAACTTCTTGCTGAAGTCGCGCAAGCCTACCT
>DAINRK010000598.1:0-3063 GCA_036741855.1 Anaerolineales bacterium | reverse complement strand
ATCCTCATGCCTGAAACCGATGGCTGGCAAGTTCTAAACGATCTGAAAATGGACGCGGCAACTGTGGACATTCCCGTGATCCTGTTGACCATTGTGGATAAAAAAGCATTAGGGTTCAAGCTTGGCGCGGCGGCATATTTACTCAAACCGCTTAATCCTGCCCTCGTGCTCGATGCGCTCCACCGCGTCATTGGTGAGAAAGTACATCCGCATAGACATGTCCTCGTAGTGGATGATGATCCGCATGTAGCAGAGATGCTGCGACAGACTCTGCCAGAGTCCGATTTCCTCTTGGCTTCTGCCGAAGATGGAGAGGCGGGTTTGCAAGCGATCGAGGTGCAGCGTCCGGATGTCATCCTGCTCGACTTGATGATGCCCAAACTGGATGGCTTCGGCGTCATCGAAAGACTCCGCGCCGATTCTGAATTACGCAACATCCCCATCATCGTGATCAGTGCCAAGGACCTTACCGAAGACGAATCCAAAACGCTAAAAGAAAGCGTCGCTTTTGTGATGAAGAAACAAGGCTTCAACGGCGATTTGTTGATGCAAGAGATTAATAGTGTAATGAAGAAATAGTATGATGCAATTTTCGGTGGTCGAGTGCCCTGCATGAATTTTGCAGGGCGTATCGAGGCCACCCGTTAATGAAAATTATTTATGTTACCTAGTGGTCTCGATACGTGCTTCGCACTACTCGACCACCGAGTAAACTATGATTACCTGGAGATATTAATGAAGACCATCTTAATCGTAGAAGATACCGAACTCAACGTCGATCTTCTCACCCAACTACTTGAAGATGAATACAATCTCATCGTCGCGCAAGACGGTGCGGAAGGCGTCAGCATGGCTCAGGAGAAAAATCCCGATCTGATCCTGATGGATATTTCCCTGCCCGTCCTGGACGGCTACGAAGCCACGCGCCAGATTCGCTCGACAATGAAACACACGCCTATCATTGGATTATCCGCTCATGCCATGAACGGTGACGCGGTCCGGGCAAAGGAAGCCGGCTGTAACGATTACCTCACCAAGCCTGTGGATGAAGACATACTGTTGAAAAAGCTAAAGGAATACTTAGGGTGAATATTAACTCGAAGCCAAAAATCCTCATCGTGGATGATGAACCGTTCAATGTGGACTATCTCGAGCAGGAGCTTGAAGATATGGACTACAACATCACCACTGCAAGCAACGGGCGGGAGGCGTTGGAAAAGGTCACCAACGAACCGCCCGATCTGATTCTGCTCGACATCATGATGCCCATCATGGATGGCTTTGCCGTGTTGGGTGAATTAAAAACAGACCCACTCCTGCGCCACATTCCGGTCATTATCATCTCGGCCATGAACGATCTTGAGAGCGTAGTGAAAGGCATCAAGCATGGCGCCGAGGATTATCTTCCCAAGCCGTTTGAGCCAACGCTGCTGCATGCTCGAATCAGCGCCAGCCTTGAAAAGAAGTTATTGCGCGATCAGCAAAGGAAACTGCTGCACACTTTCGCAACAGAGGAAATTGCTGAGGAACTCATGAAAAGCGGATTCACCCTTGGCGGCAGAAACATGGACGCCACGATCATGTTCGCCGATATCCGCTCGTTCACCACATATGCAGAACAACACGAAGCCGCCGATGTAGTGGAATTGCTCAATTCATATTTTGCCACCATGTTCGGACCCATTTCAAGTCATGGTGGAATCGTGAATCAGATTATCGGTGATGGTCTGATGGCTTTATTCGGAACGCTCGGAAAAAGGGGTGACCACCGCATACAAGCCGTGTTGGCTGCCCTTGAGATGGTGTCAGTGCTTAAAGAATTTAATCAAAAACGTGCGGCTGAAAATAAAGTCCAGATCAATATTGGCATCGGGATCGCCTCAGGGACTGTCATGGCAGGCTACACGGGTACAAAACACCGCGCCACATACACCTGCGTGGGCGATACGGTCAATCTGGCAGCGCGGCTCGAAACGCAGACGAAAGTACTCGGCAAACCCATTCTGATCGAGGGCGTTACACGGTCGGCTTTGAGCGATGAGTTCCAGGTTGAATCACACGGTCTTATACAATTTAAAGGCAAGACCGTCGAAATAGAAGTATTCTCAGTCCCGGTTGGGATAAAGGCCTAACATGTACAAGGCGGGCTAAAGAGTACAATAAATGATACAAAGAGCAGAATTGCCGCGATCTGGTTGAAACGTAATAACGGAAATTATTCTCTTGGGTTTATAGATTGGGTTTATAGATAAAGAGTTGAGGAGTGACGGGAATGGCAAAAAAGCCAATTCAAAAAACGGACGTATCCAAAGTCCTTGCGTTGGAAGAGCAGCTTGCCCAGCGTGACGCCGAACTCGCCATTATTAATAGAATACAAGCCGCGCTCGCTTCCAAATTGGATTTTCAGGGGATCATTGATGCTGTTGGAGATAAACTTGGCGAAATTTTCAAGGATGGAAATGTGGGGATCGCATTTTTGGATAAGTCGCGGAGTATTGTCACCTTTCCGTATGTTGTTGAAAACAGGAAACGGCTTGAATCTTTTGAACTTACTTTGGAGGGTTCGAGTCTGATGCGGCACGTCCTGAAGAGACGCCGGCCCTTGGTCATTAATTCCAAATTCAGCGAGCGATTTGATGGAACGGGCGCATTTAATTTTCCAGGGAAGGATCAACGCGACCTCAAATCCTGGGTAAGCGTGCCGATTTTTAGCGGAGACGAAATCATAGGCGGTATGTCCCTGCGAAACTGGGAGAGAGAAAACGCATACACCGAATCAGATGTGCATCTTTTGCAAACTGTTGCCAACAGTATGAGCGTTGCGCTCGAAAATGCACGCCTCTTCGATGAGACCCGGCACCTCCTCAAAGAGACCGAACAACGCGCCACCGAGTTGCAGATCATCAATAACGTCGGGCAGACACTGACCGAAGGGCTTGATCCAAACAGCATGATCAAACGCGTAGCAGAGCGATTGCACGAGGCGCTCAAGGTTGAGAATATAGCCATTACTATAAACGATGCGAATACTGGGCACATAATTGCTCAGGAAAACTTTTACAT
>DAINRK010000597.1:0-3066 GCA_036741855.1 Anaerolineales bacterium | reverse complement strand
ACCCGTATCAGGGTATCTCTGTTTTCAGGCAGCATACATTGCAGCCGTCAATTTCGACCACCAAACATAGCTTTGCTCGATAAAAATCAATACCATATCCAAATTAGGCACACAGATGGATGGAAATGTTCGTGGAGACTCCTATGCAAAGCGAGAGTCCCCGCATAAAATCATCGGGCAATGAGCCTGAAAGCAAACTTTGAACCTGCAGGAAACACCTACCAACAAGCTCGCATCGCCCACTGGGATGACGTTGCCCGTAAGCGCGACGACTGGAGGGGCATGGGAAGGTGGTATCACAAACGGCTTGAAGAAGTTTATTCTTTCCTTGTAAGCCCCGGTTTGCACATCCTTGAACTTGGTTGCAGTGAGGGGAATTTACTCGCAACGCTTAAACCAGCGCGCGGCATCGGCGTGGATTTTTCCTCTGAAATGATCCAAAGTGCAAGGGAGCGGCATCCTGAACTTGAATTCATTCACACCGACGCACATGACCTTTCGGAAATCAACGAAACTTTCGATGTTATTATCCTCTCTGACCTCGTCAATGATCTTTGGGACGTGCAACGCGTCCTCGAGCAACTCCGGCCTCTTTGTACAGAGCGTACTCGCATCATCTTAAACTTTTACAGCAGGCTGTGGCAAACTCCACTTAATGTGGCGCGCAGCCTTAACCTTGCTACCTCAAACCTGTACCAAAACTGGCTTACGCGGGAGGACATGAATGTTTTGCTGCTTCTGGCCGGCTTTGAGCCAATTCGAAACACACAAGAGATCCTCTGGCCTCTACCATTGGGAGGTCTGGCGAATCGCTTCATCGTTCGCTTCTGGCCATTCCATCATCTGGCTATGTCCAACCTGATGATCGCGCGCAGGGTGCCGAAAGCAGTACGAGAACCAAGTGTTTCTATTATTGTCCCTGCGCGTAACGAATCGGGGAATATCAAAGCCATCTTCGAGCGGACTCCGCAGATGGGGCGTGAGACCGAACTTATCTTTGTGGAGGGGCATTCAAAGGATGACACGTACGAGGCCATCCAACGGGAAATCGCTTCGCATCCATCCACCCCGAGCCTGCTCCTGCAGCAAACAGGCATCGGCAAAGCTGACGCGGTGCGGCTGGGATTCTCCAAAGCCAGAGGCCAAGTATTGATGATCCTTGACGCGGATCTTACCGTTCCCCCGGAGGATCTTCCGCGTTTCTATGAAGCCTTAGTCTCAGGGAAGGGTGAATTTATCAACGGCGTGCGGCTGGTTTATCCCATGGAAAAAGAAGCCATGCAAACGCTTAACTTCGTCGGCAACAAATTCTTTAGCCTGGCTTTCTCATGGATGTTGGGACAATCGATCAAAGACACATTATGCGGCACAAAAGTTCTTTGGAAAAGTGATTACGAGCGCATCGCTGCCAACCGTTCCTACTTCGGTGACTTCGACCCGTTCGGCGATTATGACCTGATCTTCGGCGCGGCAAAACTCAATTTGAAGATCATCGATCTGCCGATCCGCTACCGTGAGCGCACATACGGTTCGACCAATATATCCCGCTGGAAACATGGCTTGCTTCTAATGCGCATGGTCGCTTTTGCGGCGAGGCGAATAAAATTTACCTAAATCAAGGATGAATAACTTGGATATTAATCTGCACCAAGACTTGATCGATAAAAACCAGGAATACTGGAAACGCAAACCCCTGCT
The DNA here is from genome assembly GCA_036741855.1 of Anaerolineales bacterium. GTDB lineage: Bacteria > Chloroflexota > Anaerolineae > Anaerolineales > Villigracilaceae > Defluviilinea. The sequence goes on along the minus strand of DAINRK010000597.1, from coordinate 1,368 downwards.
CCGCACTCTCTACAAAGATTTCTACCGCCTGATATCAGATCATTTGAGCCAGCTGCCAGATGGCAAAATTGTCGAACTGGGTTCAGGGTTAGGCAACATCCATGATGTTATCCCCGAATGTATCCGCACAGACTTGTTTCCCAACCCATGGATCGACCAAATCGAGAATGCCTATAAACTGTCCTTTGCAGATGAATCAGTTTCAGATTTAATCTTGACCGATGTCTTTCATCACTTGAAATACCCGGGCACGGCATTGAATGAACTTCATCGTGTGTTATGCAAAGGCGGAAGAGTTATCATGCTCGAGCCGTGCATCAGCGCGCTGGGACTACTTGTCTATGGCGCATTGCATGATGAGCCAATTGCTGTTGCAAAGGATATCGAGTGGTTTGCTCCTGATACGTGGAAGCCGGAAAATATAGACTTTTACGCGGCACAGGGGAATGCAACCCGTATTTTTGTTACCAAACAATACCGCTCGAACTTGAGCAATTGGCGAAACGTTAAAACGATTCGGCTGTCTGCAATCGCCTATGCAGCCTCAGGTGGATATTCCAAGCCACAACTCTACCCAACAGCACTTCTGCCATTCATAAAAAGATCGGAAAAAATTCTAGATTTATTTCCTATCCTGTTTGCTACGCGATTGTTGGTGATCCTGGAAAAGTAAATATCAGACAGGCTGCGCAAACTGTTCCAAATTGACTGCCACCAAGGGCAGGGCTTCGTCAACAAATTTATCGAGGGCTGGACGTTTTTTCAGGTGACTGTAATGGGAGGCAAGTCCATAGATTGCCCAGGTAGCGACCGTAGCGGGAATGTCAGTGGAAATTTTGGTTCCCGTCTGTTCCAGCCAATGTGATAACAACTCGAAGAGAATGTTCTTGATTGTACCTTCCGTCAGCGATTCGAATTGCTGATGTGGCTGGGCGCATTCGCTGTGCGTTTTGGAAAGAAATTCGCATACAGCCAGAATGAGATTCTTCAAATTGTCGGGGGTATAGTGGCAAGCATCCAATGTCCGCTTTTCGATCTCGTGCCTGAACATCTGGCCAACGGCATAATCGAGCAAGGCATATTTATCAACAAAGTGCTTGTAAAACGTGGCGCGGTTGATCTCAGCTTTGTCGGTAATATCCTGCACCGAGATGGATTCGAATCCCTTTTCAGCGAGAAGACTGCTGAAGGCTTGCAGAATCAGGCTGCGGGTGCGTTTGACGCGGGGGTCCAGTTTTTCTTCTTTTGGGTTGGACAACATTTTCGCTCCAGTGTTGCTTAGTCAACAAAATCCATGTTTTGATGGTTGACCCGAAAAGGTAAGGGGAGTAAATTAGACAACATCTGTTGTTTAGAAAACAGTTGTAT
>DAINRK010000596.1:0-3067 GCA_036741855.1 Anaerolineales bacterium | reverse complement strand
GTATGGGCGTACGACAAATTCTACAAAGGACAGGAACCCGAGGGCATCCACGAACGCGGGCAATGGCTGTTAAAGATTTACGTGGAAGCGACAGCCATACTGGAGAAAAAAGAAAACGAAACGCCCGAAGAAACTGCCCAACGCGAGGCTTTCGATGCCGAACGCAGAGAAATGCTCCGCAAATGGGAAGCGGATGATCCGGACGTGCATGAGTTGTGGCGCGTGACGCGCGACTGGAGCCTTGATGAATTTCGCGATATCCTGGGCATGTTGGATATAAAGATGGATGTCTGGTTCTACGAGAGCGAAGCAAACAAACTGGGCAAGGAAATTGTCGATGAACTGATCGCCAAAGGCATCGCACAAGATGAACGAGCAACCGGAGGACCGGTTATTGTTAAGATTGACGAGAAGCTGGGACTAACCAAGGAAAAATATCGCACCATGGTCATCCTGCGGAGTGATGGCACGACGCTTTACTCAACGAAGGACCTGGCGCTGGCCAAACAGAAATTTGAAAAGTATCACGTTGACCGCTCGATCTATGTGGTGGACTTCCGTCAGGATCTGCACTTTCAACAGATATTCAAAATCCTGGAACTATGGGGCTTCCCGCAGGCATCCAAGTGTTATCACTTATCGTATGGCTACGTAACACTGCCCGAGGGAGCCATGTCCTCCCGCCGCGGCAAAGTGGAATTATTCAAGAAAGTTTATGATGAAGCCGTCAAGCGCGCGCTGGCAGTTGAATCTGAAAGAAGTGGAAATGTTCCGGAAAACGAGCGCATTAAAATCGCGGGGCAGATCGGGTTAGGAGCATTGGTGTATTCCATGCTTTCAGTGGATAACAATAAGGACATCGTTTTCGATATCAACGAAGCGCTTTCATTTGATGGGCGAACAGGACCTTATATCCAAAATGCACATGTCAGAGCGAATTCGATTTTGAAGAAAGCAAACGTTCAAGCGTTCGAACGTTTGAACGTTGCAACGTTTGAATATGAGTTGGATAAACACGAAATCGAGCTCATCGAGCAGATCTCACGTTTGCCCACTTCCGTACAGCAAGCCGCAAACGAATACCGTCCGCTGGTGATGGCGCAATATGTATATGATCTGGCGAATGCCTTCCATTCGTTCTATCACGCTGTACCCGTGTTACAGAGTGAGGATGAAAATGTGCGCAATGCGCGTCTACGTCTGGTAGCCGCGGCAAAGCAGACGATTGCGAACGCGCTGCGGCTGCTGGATATTCAAGCACCGGAGGTCATGTAGAAAACAGGCTGAACGTTATCTGACGTTCAGCCTGTTTTATTTTGATTTCAGAAGCCATCCGATGGTCGAGTAACCGAGAGCCGATTTGTGGCGAGCGGCATATCGAGACCATCAAGTGACATGTTTGAATGTGGTTTCGATACGCTCTGCGACAAGCGCGCAGAGCTACTCAGCCACCATAAATATCATATAGGAGATTCAACACATGCCAACCAAAACGATCATCATGGGCGCGGCGGGACGAGATTTCCACAACTTCAACATGTTCTTCCGTGGCAATAAAGATTACGAAGTGGTAGCGTTTACCGCAACGCAAATCCCGGATATCGAAGGGCGGCTCTATCCACACGAACTGGCTGGTGACCTTTACCCAAGCGGAATCCCCATCCAGGCGGAGGAGGATCTGGTTGACCTCATCAAGAAACATGGTGCGGATCAGGTTGTCTTCGCTTACTCCGATGTGCCTCATGAATATGTGATGCACAAAGCTGCGCTAGTGACAGCTGCAGGCGCAGACTTCCGCTTGATGGGCACGAAAGCGACTCAGGTGAAATCGTCCAAGCCTGTGGTGTCGGTCTGCGCAGTTCGGACGGGATCAGGCAAAAGTCAAACAACGAGGCGGGTATCTTTGATCCTGAGAGATATGGGATATAAAGTCGCGGCGGTTCGTCATCCAATGCCTTATGGAAATTTGATCCGTCAGGAAGTTCAGCGATTTGCTGAGTATGAAGATTTGGATGAAGCGGAATGCACCATTGAAGAGCGCGAGGAATACGAACCCCATCTCGCAAACGGTGTGATTGTATACGCAGGCGTGGATTACGAAAAGATTTTGCGCAAGGCTGAACAGGAAGTGGATATTGTATTGTGGGATGGTGGCAACAATGACTTCCCATTCTTTGTTTCCGATTTTCAAATTGTTGTTGCGGACCCGCATCGTCCGGGCCATGAGTCGAGCTATCATCCGGGTGAGACGAACGCGCGGTTGGCAGATGTGTTCGTGATCAATAAAGTGGACACGGCTGAACCTGAGAAAGTCATTCGGGTGCGCGAGGCGCTTCGCAAATTGAATCCAAACGCCGTTCAAATTGAAGCTGCCTCCCCGCTTTTTGCCGAAGACCCCGAAGCGATCCGCGGGAAACGTGTTATTGTCGTAGAAGACGGTCCTACATTGACGCATGGCGATATGGCTTACGGGCGGGCTATATAGCGGCGCGGCGCTTTGGAGCCGAAGCCATCGTTGACCCGCGTCCATTTGCAGTCAATACAATTGCCGCAACCTATGAGAAGTATCCGAAGACCGGACCCATCCTCCCCGCCATGGGATATGGTGACGCACAGATGAAGGATCTCGAAGAGACGATCAATAAATCCGACGCAGATATGGTCATCGTCGGCACGCCCATTGATTTGAAGAGAATTATCAATATCAGCAAGCCATCACAGCGAGTGCGTTATGAATTACAGGAGATTGGTCAGCCTACGTTACAGGATTTGTTGATGCAGAAGTTTGGGAAGAAGAAATAAGAGAATTAGAGATTAGAGACTAGGGAGTCAGGTGATAGAACTTGTCGACTCCTGTTTTGTTTAAGAGACACATTGCTCAACTCCCAGTTTCACCACGCTGCAAACTGACAATAAACGTTGTCCCCTTGTTCATTTCACTTTCCACGCGGATATTCCCGCCTAATTCATCCACAATTGACTTAACTATATACAGGCCGATGCCACTGCCGGGTATCTCGGCAATGGTTACATTCTTGGCGCGATAAAAACGCTCGAAAAGATGAGG
>DAINRK010000595.1:0-3067 GCA_036741855.1 Anaerolineales bacterium | reverse complement strand
TTTGAGAGGATACCATAAACGTAGGACATCCTCCAGATTTATGGAAGTAATTTCAAATGGTATAATGCCCGTGCTTTATATTTCGCAGGACTTCAAAGGGTAAAATGAAACTCCACGAATATCAATCAAAGACAATTTTTGCAAAGTATGGAATTCCGATCCCAAAAGGACGGGTAGCGGCTACCGCAGAAGAGGCAAAACACATTGCCGAAGAGTTGGGTGGCCGCGTTGTTATTAAATCACAGGTGCTTGTTGGGGGACGAGGCAAGGCTGGAGGTGTGAGAGTTGCAAAGAATGCAGATGAGGCAGAACAATTCGCTCAACAGATCCTAACCATGAAGATCAAAGATCTGCCAGTTCGTAAGGTGCTGGTGGATGAAGCCGCCTCAATTGATCACGAAATTTATTTTGCGATCACAAATGATCGAGCAGCCAAGAAACCTGTGATGATCGCATCCGCTGCTGGTGGTGTGGATATTGAAGAGGTTGCTGCGACGACGCCTGAAAAAATCGTCAAGGTGCATATTGATCCATTGTTGGGTCTGCGCGATTATCAGGCGCGTGACATCGCTGCTTCCATCGATTTGCCCCGGGAACTATGGCGGGACTTCGGAAAAATTGCGTCAGGCTTATGGCAGGCTTATCTCGATACCGATGCATCTCTTGCAGAGATCAACCCACTTGTCATTACAAAAGATAAACGTCTTGTGGCTCTGGATGGCAAGATGATGATCGATGACAACGCGTTGTTCAGGCATTCCAAGCTTGCTGATATCCGCGATATAGATGAGGAAGTCCCCGCGGAGACTGAAGCGCGGAGATATGGACTCTCCTTCATCAAATTGGATGGCAATATCGGATGCATGGTGAATGGTGCAGGGCTCGCGATGACCAGCATGGACATCGTCAAATTGTTTGGTGGCGAACCCGCCAACTTTCTGGATATCGGCGGCGGCGCGGGCGCGGACAAGGTTGCGGCTGCGATGCGTATCATCGTTTCTGACCCAAACGTTCAGGCTGTGCTGATCAATATCTTCGGAGGCATCACACGCTGTGACGAAGTTGCCCGCGGGATCCTCACCGCCATGGATGAGGTCAAACCAAAAGTGCCCATGGTCGTTCGCCTGGTTGGGACGAATGCCGAAGAAGGGCGAAGCCTGCTTGAGAACGCGAACATGATCACTGCAGAAACGCTGGCGGACGCAGCACAGAAAGCAGTTGCCGCGGCGAAGGGAAACTAAATGAGCATCCTCATCAATAAGAATACTCGTCTTCTCGTACAGGGGATCACGGGCAACGAAGGGCTCTTCCACACTACGCAAATGGTCTCTTATGGAACGAACGTTGTTGCAGGTGTGACCCCGGGAAAAGGCGGCGAATGGGTGTTGGATGGAAAAATTCCAGTGTTTGATTCGGTCAAACTCGCGGCAGCTGCAACCGGCGCGAATTGCACGGTGATCTTCGTCCCGGCGCGCTTCGCGCCCGACGCGATGTTTGAGGCTGCGGATGCAGGTATTCCTCTCATTGTCTGCATCACAGAAGGCGTCCCGGTTCAGGATATGATGCGCGTCCGAAATTACCTCGATCAAAAGAAAGTTCGCCTGATTGGACCCAACTGCCCCGGGATGTTAACTCCTAATGAATCCAAAGTTGGAATTATTCCTGGAAATATTGCCATTGCAGGAGATGTTGGCGTTGTTTCCCGTTCGGGCACATTGACTTATGAGGTGCTGTACGCGCTAAAACAAGTCAACATGGGCGCGTCCACTTGCGTTGGCATCGGTGGCGACCCGGTCAATGGCACAAACTTCATCGATGTGCTTGAAATGTTCGAACATGATCCAAAAACTGAAAAGGTAGTTTTAATCGGTGAGATCGGCGGAACAGATGAAGACAAAGCGGCAGAATTTATCTCAGCCAAAATGACCAAACCTGTTGTCTCGTTCATCGCAGGCTCATCCGCCCCGCCCGGCAAACGGATGGGACATGCTGGCGCAATCATCGAAGGTGGCGCAGGTTCCGCCGCGGATAAAGTGAAGGCACTTGAAGCCGCGGGTGTGAAGGTGGCGAAACATCCAGAGGAGATTCCTTCTCTGCTTCAGTAATGTCATTGCGAGCCCGCTAGGGCGAAGCAATCTCCCACTAACTCGGGAATTGCTTCCCGAAGGCTCGCAATGACATAGCAAATAAACATGTAGAGCCGCCTTTATCAGGCGGCTCTACGGTTATAATCGTTACAATCCTTTAGGACAAATAAGGTTTACTTGTGTGAATCAATATAAGTGACAGCGTCGCCTACAGTTACGATCTTCTGGGCATCTTCGTCTGAAATCTCGGCGCCGAATTTGTCTTCAAAAGCCATGATCAGTTCAACAAGGTCAAGAGAGTCAGCCTCAAGCTCCTCGCGAAACCGAGCTTCTGGCGTGATCTTCGCCTCATCCGCACCGAGCAAGTCTTTGATAATCGCCTTTACATCCTCATATGTGTCAGCCATGACAACCTCCTTTTAGAATTTCGTGGCAATTTTACACGGTAAAACCACCACGTCAAGTCGCTTTTACAATCACAGGAACACTGCCCCATGACAAAAGTTGCGCCGATAGAACAGAGAAAAGCCGACCACATCAAAATCAACCTGGAGAAGGATGTCCGCTCTGCGCTCACAACCGGACTAGAAAATTATCACTTCACTCATGAGGCTCTGCCGGAATTGGATTTGGACCATGTTGACACAAGCCTCAAGTTGTTCGATAAACTATTAGCCGCACCCATCCTGATCAGTTCCATGACCGGCGGGACAGAGGAAGCCGAGACCATTAACCTGCGCCTCGCCGAAACCGCATATGTCATGCGGGCCGCGATGGGAGTTGGAAGTCAACGCACCGCTATCGAACATCCTGAACAAGCCAGGACATTTCAAGTGCGTCGTGTCGCGCCTGATATTTTATTGTTTGCAAATCTCGGCGCTGTGCAATTGAATTATGGCTACGGCATTGACCAATGTCGCCGCGCTGTGGATATGATCGAAGCTGACGCGCTAAACCTTCATTTTAACCCACTCCAGGAG
>DAINRK010000594.1:0-3076 GCA_036741855.1 Anaerolineales bacterium | reverse complement strand
GCATGGGCTGTTTCAACCACCTTCAACCCAAATTCATCCTGCAACTGTGCTTTACCTGCCTCATATCGATGAGGGAAAGTCCCCGGACCTCCCCAGGAGAGGCTTATCGCCGCGACCGTGTCACCCGGCTGAAGTTTTCTTGGTTTGATCATAGCATTTACTTCCTTGCTTCTGCGCGTTGACAATTATATTCATAATGAATATACTATAAACCATTATGATGACTCGAATCCGCGAACGAAATATGGACAGGTCTCCACGCCTTACCCAGCTTGTTCGCGGTATGTTGTTCGAGTAATTCAATACTACATAAACACATACGCCATGAACTAGCGATGGGGATCGCGGGTTCGTGGCTTTTTTTGTCATAGACGCGAGCCATGGCGAGGAGATCAGTCCAGTCTCGCGTTTTCGTTTCACCATTTCAATCTCATGAAAGAGGTGAAACATGGCAGGAAAACCACATAAACGAATCGTTCTGGCGCAAAACTTCCTTAAAAGCTCAAAACTGGTGCGTTCGCTGCTGGACAAAAGCTCCATTGCACGAAATGATATTGTCTATGAAATTGGCCCGGGACGCGGGATCATTACGGCTGAGTTAGCTCGAACCGCCCGCAAAGTGATCGCCCTTGAAAAGGACCCAATCCTTGCGCGGCAACTGCGGTCACGGTTTCAAGATGATGAGAATGTTGAAATCATCGCATGTGACTTTCTTCAGTTTCACATTCTCGACAGGGACTACAAAATATTTGCCAACATCCCATACAATATCACGGCAGACATTGTCCGCAAAATTCTCTATACACCTCCTGTGCCCAGCGAAGCGTATCTGGTAATGCAAAAGGAAGCTGCTAAAAAGTTTTCAGGCACTCCAAACGAAACGCAGTTTTCGATTCTAGCCAAGCCTTTGTTTGATCTTCAAATCATTCGAGAACTGCGAAGGACAGACTTTGAGCCCCTTCCTCACGTCGACTCTGTTCTTGTATACATCAAAAGACGCCCCTATCCACTCCTAAACAAGGAAGATATTTCCTTGTATCGCAGCTTTATTTGTTATGGATTTGGCAGATGGAGGCGCAACTTAAAACTGATCTTTATGCCGATTTTCACTTACCCACAATGGAAACACTTATCGAAAGATCTATATTTTCCATTAGATGCCACTCCATCCCATTTGACTTTTGAACAATGGCTCGGTTTGTTTGATTGTTTCAAACACAGAGTTTCGAGAAGCAAGCAGGCCTATATAAAGAGATGGATTGGATAACTCGTTGCTGGAAAAATAGTTTCACTCAGCAGCCTTGCGGCGATCTGTAAGCGAAAATGTTACGTCGCGCTTTATATAGACAAAGATGCCCTGAGAGAATTCGGGGCATCTTTGTAAATTAAAAGAATTAGCCGTACTTTGATGGTCTACCATCAATTTGCATCTATAGGTGGGTCTGTAAAAAATGTACCGAGCTGATCTTTCACAAGGATCCAGCCAGTAGAAAATCCTTTTGCAGGCGGAAAGACTTTGACCTCAACCCATACCTTCCAACGACTGTCGATGAAAACAGAACTTTGTCTATACCTCCACGTTGTTCCATTAAGCGCAGATGCGATGATATCTCCGCCAGGCGCGCTGCGAACATACAGCCCATATTTATAAGCAATCTTCACGCTTGAATAGGATTCAACAGGAGTAGTTGGATAATTAGGCTGCGATGGGGGAGGATTATAAACAGGCGGAGGGACGCTGATACCAGCCGGCAAATTGATCACTTGTCCCACGTAAATCAAGCTTGGATTCCAGATCTGTGGGTTAACTGCCAGAACGTCACTCAAACGGATGCCCAGTCGAGCCGCGATCTTCCCCAGAGTATCTCCCTGCTGCACTACGTATGAGTTGCCGTATGTTGGATAGGAAACAGGAACGTTTGTATATCCTGTGGGAATGCACAACACCTGCCCCGCGTATACCCACCAGCCCAGTCCGGGATTGGCCAGCTGGATAGCTTCGACAGTGGTTCCGCACTGTACCGCGATCCCGCTCAAAGTATCTCCCCATTGAACGGTGATGTAATTGGGACAACCCCATGCCGACGCGCTACCTACTGAGGCGAAAGAGGTAGCCAAAATTGCAAGAACGACCGTAAACTGGATAATTCTCTTAGTCATTGCACTCTCCAATTTTTTCAGGCGGATAGGAATCAATGCGGCTGAAAGTAAAACCGGGCGATCAATACATAGAATACTCCAAAAAAACGGCTTGTCAAGCAGCAATGACCAGATTTTGACACACACCTACTGACTCTTTCGTACCCTAAACTAGCATAAATGGCTGATCCACCTCATCAGGAATCGATTCTTATTGGGATGTCAACGTCCCCAAACGATCAATGTACTCACTCAATAACGCAAAAGCATCTTCAATGGGCTGAGTGCTGGTCATATCCACACCGGCGACTCTGAAGATGTCCATCGGTGGTTTTGATGAACCGGCTTTCAGGAAATTGATATGATCAGCCACGGCATTCTGCGTGCCATTTAGGATCCGCCGGGCAATCGCGTTGGCGGCAGAGATACCGATGGCATATTGGAAGGAATAGTAATCAATGTACAGGTGAGTGGTAAATGTTCCCCAGGTGATGCCTACCCGTTCGCGGTCCAGATTCATGTTGCCGCCAAAGCCTTCACTGAAAAGATCCGCCATCAACTCGATCATTGAATCGGCTGTGAGGGCCTGTCCTTTTTCAATTCGCTGGTGCGTTTCGAGTTCAAAACGAGCGAGAGTAGGCATAATAAAGAAATAGCGGTGGAAGTTATCCATGGCTTCTTCCAGCAGCGCGATCTGGAACGATTTCTTCGGCTCCGTCTTGAGCAAATGGGCGCGCGTCATGGCCTGATGGAAGTTGGAGGCCGTTTCCGAAACAATGGATGGGTAGGTGTAATAGATCATTGGCTGGGCGCGGCTCGCATAATACGCTTGCATCGAGTGACCCAGCTCGTGCGCGAGCGTGCTCATGCTGCCAAGGTCATCGGTATAGCTCATCAAAATGAACGGATGTGTATCATTTGGAACGCGCGTCGAGAA
>DAINRK010000593.1:0-3085 GCA_036741855.1 Anaerolineales bacterium | reverse complement strand
GAAGCTCAAAAGACTTTGGATACGTTGTTGCAAACACAAGGAGATCAATAATGCGTAGACCTATCTGGCGAAGAGCAATCACCATAATCATCACGTTATGGTTATCTCTCCTATTGCCAATAGCAGCGTTTGCACATCCGCTTGGCAACTTCACGATCAATCACTACGCGGGTTTGAATGTTTCGCGTGAGATGGTCACGATTGATTTCGTTCTCGATATGGCAGAGATACCTGCCTTTCAAGAGATTGCGTCCTTTGACGCGAATGGAAACGGTCAACCCGACGCGGCTGAGACGAGCCCTTATCATGCCGCGAAGTGCGAGTCTTTACGGTCTGATCTTGATCTACGTGTCAATAATCAGGCTGCAACGTTGGCTTTATCTTCGTCCAGCATTGAATTTCCACCGGGTGCGGGCGGCTTGCCTACACTCCGCCTGACCTGTACTTTCAACGCGGCACTCACAGGTGAAACAACAAATATTTCATTTACTGACAATGCGTATGCTGAGCGACTCGGCTGGCGCGAAATCGTTGTGACCAGCGAAAGAGTTGGTTTGAAAGGTGAGTTCGCCTCCACAAGTACAAGCCAGAGGCTTACGGTCTATCCGACTGATATGTTGAGCAGCCCTTTGGATCAGAGGGAAATTTCCTTCGATATTGATACTGATGCAATTGCAGGTTCTGCACAAGAAACAGGTCAATCGTCCACCTCAACGAATAGCTTCAACCGCAGTGATAGATTCACTCAACTGATTACTCTCCAAGAATTTACATTGCCTACCATTCTATTGGCGCTGGGTATCTCGCTCCTTTGGGGCGCGATGCATGCCATGACACCGGGTCACGGCAAGACGATTGTCGGCGCGTATTTGGTCGGTTCACGCGGCACCATCAAGCACGCGCTCTATTTAGGGCTGACCACAACCATCACACATACACTCGGCGTGTTTGCGTTAGGATTGGTCACATTATTTGCGGCACAATACATCGTGCCGGAAAAGTTGTATCCCTGGATGAGCCTGTTATCAGGATTGTTCGTTGTGGGGATTGGGCTGAGCCTATTTTTCCAGAGGTTCAAGTCTACTGGCGTGGGAGGATGGATTAGCAAACTCAGACCTGCTCTTTCGAGTTTGCAGCCTGTCTATGCACCAGCCTTACAAACCACAAAGGCTGACGGATCAGAACACAAGCATCGGTTTGTTCTTGCTTCCACTCATGATCGTGCCCATCCACATAAGGGTCACCACTATCACGAACATCATGAGTATCAACACGGCCACCATCATGATCACGACGATATTCATCCTCAGGGACACGATCATCACCACGATCATGATGGACACCATTACGATGGTCGCGGTGGTCACTCTCATGCACCGCCGGAAGAAATCACGTGGCGAAGTTTGCTCGCATTGGGGATTTCAGGTGGTTTGATTCCCTGTCCATCAGCATTGGTGGTAATGCTGGGTGCGATTGCCTTGAATCGAATTGGCTTTGGTTTGATTCTCGTGTTGGCTTTTAGTCTGGGGCTGGCCGGCGCGCTGACCGTAATTGGAATGTTGTTTATCTATGCCGGGCGGCTGTTCGAGCGATTCCCATCTCAAGGGAAAGTCCTACAATTTTTGCCAGTGCTTAGCGCATTATTTGTGTCTATGATTGGGGTTGCGATTTCGATCAAGGCACTGGCAGAAATTGGGGTGATTTAACATAAGGTAGGGACAGGCAGCTGCCTGTCCCTACCTGTATTCTTAAAATCCCATAAATCAGGAGGGGAGAAATTTATATTATTCTCATAACGTTCCCACGAAATGTCCGTTATACATAATGACGCAGCTTGTCAAACGACTTGCCGCGCGGAGGTAGAAATGACCATTGGAAACCCCAACGATGCTGACCGCGTTGAAAAGGTTAGCGTGCAACAGCACGGTTCTTCCGAATATGTTGAACATGTAGTAGATGATGCGGCCGCGGCACAACGATCCTTCACCTACCAGATCACTGCGTTACTATGGCTGATGTTTGGTGCACTGGAGGGTCTGCTTGGACTAAGATTAATCCTGAAGCTCTTAGCGTCTAATCCGAGCAATCCGTTTGCACAGTTGGTCTATGGCCTGTCAGATTTATTCGTCTGGCCCTTTATCGGTCTGACGGTTACACCATCAGCTGCGGGAATCGTCGTCGAAATCCACACGATCATCGCCATGGTGGTATATGCCATCCTGGCATGGCTGGTAATTAGCCTGGTACAAGTCTTGTTGTACCGGCGAACAGAACGCTTTGTAAGAGTCGAACGGCGCGAACGATTGCCATAAACTGGCAAGTAATGTCATTGGTTAGTGGTCTATAAGCAAGTGAAGTGGGGCAGGATGCGCGAAGCGTCCCGCCCCACGAAATTCATCTTGTTATTGGGGGGTAAGTTTTACAAACGTCCCGTTTCTCAATTCACTTAATGTCTGCTGGATCTCTTCGATAGTGTTCATCACAAAAGGACCATAGGGGACAATAGGTTCTTTGAACGGTGCTCCAGCAATAAGCATAAAACGCACAGGCTTGTTTTCTGTTTTGACCTGGATGTAATCCCCATCTTCAAATTTGATTAGCTTCACAGCTTCAACGGTTTGATCTGCGAACACGCCTTCGCCTTCAAATATATACGCGAGAGCAGTACTTCCACTTGGAATGGGTTGAGTCCATTCGATGTCGGGAGCAAGCTGGACTTCCAGATAAAGAGGCGAGGCGGCAATCTCGGTAACCGGACCTTTGACCCCATCCACTTCTCCCGCGACGACACGGATCTTAATTCCATCCTTTTCGTACATAGGAATCGTTGAGGCGTTCACTTCTTGATATCGCGGCTCGGTCATCTTGAGATGAGAGGGGAGGTTGACCCAGAGTTGGAAGCCGTAAATGGTTCCGTTCTCGCCGCGGCGCGGCATTTCCTCATGAAGGATTCCACGACCAGAGGTCATCCATTGGACATCGCCGGGACCAATAAGCCCCGCGTTGCCGAGGCTGTCGCGGTGGTGCGTGGCGCCTTCGATCATATAGGTAACCGTCTCGATGCCGCGATGCGGAAGCATGGGGA
>DAINRK010000592.1:0-3088 GCA_036741855.1 Anaerolineales bacterium | reverse complement strand
GTCCCATGCCGATGCCCATCATAGTAACAAATACCATTACCATGATCTGGCTCGTGTTTACGCCAGCGATCATTAACAGGAACGCGCCAATGACAAAAATAGTTGTGCCTATAAGGCTTAAGCTGCGATATCCGACTCTCAATAAAATGCGCGTGCCGAAGATACTGCCTCCTACCCAGCCTAATAGCATGGGCGTGATAGTAATCCCTGCTTGTGTGGCATTCGCGCCAAGTATCGATTGAACGAACAAAGGGATAAACGAGATCGTACCAAACACAGCCCAGCCGGTGAGTAATCCGTGTGCGGTAGCTGTGGCAAATAGGCTATCGCGAAAGAGTGGAATCGGAAGGATTGGATCTGCAGCGCGACGCTCCACCCAGAATAAGATAATGAAGAAGGCGATAGAGGCCGTTATAAAAATCCAACCGCGGGATGTACCTAACTCCATCAGTCCAAGCAGGAGTAAGATTACACTGACCGACAACAATACTGCACCTGCATAATCTACTGCAGGTCTTTCATGACTGTGAATCTGGTCCCGCCATGCAAACGCGACCAGCGCCGCAGCTAGTAAACCTGGAGCGACGTTGATGTAAAAGATCCAGTGCCAGGAAAGCTGGTCCACGATAAAGCCGCCCAGGAGCGGACCTGCAATGGATGAGACTCCCCACACTCCTGAGAAAACTCCCTGCATTTTGGTGCGCTGTTCGAGCGAGAACATCTCACCGATCAAAATAAATGCCAGCGGCATGATGCCACCCGCACCGATTCCCTGCAAGGCGCGCGCGAAAATGAGTTGGGTCATGCTATTTGCCAATCCGCACCAGACCGAGCCAGCCAGGAAGAGCGCCATAGCGAAGACATATAGCTTGCGGCGGCCATAGATATCGGAGAGTTTTCCATAAAGCGGAACAGTCGTTGTGGAGGCAAGCATAAACGCTGAAAAGACCCACGAGTAATGTTCCAAACCACCCAACTGACCCACAATGGTGGGCATAGCGGTGGCAACGACGGTCGATTCCATCGAGGCTAAAAACAGGCTGAGCATAATCCCAGCCGTGACAAGAATAATACGGTTACGTGACATTATTTCCTTTCTAATAGTTGGTCGCAAAGGTTATGAAGGATATCCCTGCGCAAATTGAAGATAAAGAGCTCAAGCGTGAGTGCTTGTTATCAAGCGCGTGAGGGGCGGCTTGCCAATGGGATAGACATTGAAACCCATCTCGTAAAGTTTTTTATGATCAAGAAGATTCCGCCCATCGAAGATAAAGGCAGGCTTGACCATGGAGTTGTAGATTCTTTCATAGTCCAATTGGGTATATTGCGACCATTCAGTAAGAATCGCAATCGCGTGAGCATGGTTGGCGGCAATATAGGGGTCGTGTTCAAATGTTACGTGTTTGGCCAACTCTCCGAGATCATGGCTCGCATTCTCCATCGCATGTGGATCGGTAATTACGACATCGGCATGTTCTTCTAATAAGGCGCGACATACTTCGAGTGCCGGCGATTCACGCGTGTCATTTGTGTTGGCTTTAAAGGCTGCTCCAAACAGCGCAATGCGCTTGCCCGCTATTGTATTAAACATGGATGCAACCATATTGGACGCAAAGCGCGCTTCCTGATATTCATTCATGGCGACAACCTGCTCCCAATACCTGGCAACTTCAGGCAAACCATAGTGTTCGCACAGATACACCAGATTCAAAATATCTTTCTTAAAGCATGAACCCCCGAAGCCCACACTTGCCCGCAGGAAGTAACGGCCGATGCGCGCATCACGTCCGATGGCATGTGCCACCTCATTGACATCCGCTTCTGTTTTCTCACACAGCGCCGAGATGGCATTGATCGATGAGATGCGCTGAGCAAGAAATGCATTGGCAACTAACTTGGATAATTCACTGGACCATAAGTTCGCGGTAATGATGCGGTCGCGTGGAACCCATGTGGCATACAACTCCACCAGCGCCTCCACTGCCTTTCGGCCCGATTCTGTTTCGCGGCCACCGATCAACACCCGGTCAGGATTCTGCATATCGCGCACGGCTGTGCCTTCTGCTAAGAATTCAGGGTTGGATAATACGTCGAAGTGGAGTCCGTTCCCGTTGGAGTTAAGGATGCGTTCCATCGCTTCTGCTGTTCGCACGGGCAGAGTGCTTTTTTCCACTACGATTTTTGAAGAGGTGGAATTTTCCAAAATCTGGCGCGCGGTCTTTTCCCAATACTGAAGATCAGCGGCCTTGCCCGCACCCTTGCCGAACATCTTGGTCGGCGTATTCACGCTGACAAAAATAATATCCGCCTCCGAAATATGGCGGTCGACTTCCGTGGAAAAGAAAAGATTCTTTCCTCGGGTTTGACGAACGATTTCATCTAATCCTGGTTCATAAATGGGAAGTTGATCAGATTGCCACGCCGCAATACGATTCTCATTGATATCAACAATGACGATACGATGTTCAGGGCAATGACTTGCAATGATCGGCATGGTCGACCCACCTACATAACCTGCTCCAATGCAAAGAATGTTTGTCATAAGATTATTCCTTTTTGTATGCAGC
This sequence comes from Anaerolineales bacterium, assembly GCA_036741855.1. GTDB lineage: Bacteria > Chloroflexota > Anaerolineae > Anaerolineales > Villigracilaceae > Defluviilinea. The sequence continues at coordinate 521 of DAINRK010000592.1, read as the reverse complement.
TTTGCCCAATGTACCCACGATGAGGATCGTTTCCATCGAAATGAGGTACAGGCTCGGCATGATCTCAGCCGTAACGAGGATTATACGGTTACGTGACATGTATTCCTTTCAAGGCTAAATCTAAAGTGGGGAGTAGTTTAGGCAATAATAACCTAAAAAACATATAGAAACTATATTATTTGACAACGGGTCATTGACTTTTTGAACCAAATTGGTGAAGTGCTGTGGGCAAAAACAGGAACTGCCGTTTCTTAAAGTTGCCGCATTTGTTGCACATAGGCTACAACACCTTCATCCAAATCCTGCGGATAGGCATAACCCAACGCTTCCCCAACTTCCATCGCGACTTGACGGAAGAGTGCCATGGTTCTAGATAAAGCTTCCCAATTATCGGCCATATCAGCACCAGCATAAGTGTTCTCAAGTTGTGACCAAATCTCTGGCGGCAAATGTTTTTTCAAGCCTTTGCCTAGAGCGCCCACGGGTATAGACCAGCCATGATCGATTTCGATTCGCCATTC
>DAINRK010000591.1:0-3090 GCA_036741855.1 Anaerolineales bacterium | reverse complement strand
CGGGGGGCTCAAAGTCTTTGAGCATCTGCCGGCATAGGATATTTTGGTGTCCCTTGCGCTTGGGCTCAATGGGAGCAATAGCTACGGGGATGCGAAAGCCATCCCAACTGGCAATCAACACGACCATGCCAAAGCCAAAGGTATAGGGAGACGACTCACTTTGACGCGTCACATGGCCCAAGGGATGCTGGCGTCCGCGCTTGGTTTTGTGCGTCGTGTCACCGATCAGGTAGAGGCGCCCATCGGCAGGGGGTGGAAGAGTCCGCAACACTTTCTTACTCATCCCCCTCAGGACGGCTTGGGCATCCCACTGCCCGGAGCGCACCATGCGCAGCAGCGCCCAATACGATAAGCCCGCTGGCACATAGGGCAAGGCCCCTGTGAGCGTGCCCACGCCGGGGTCACGAATGATGGCGACCACGAGCCAACAGAAGATCACAAAGTGCCGGGCTTGCGCACAGCGAAAAAGGGGCTTGAAGGGATAGAGAAAGTCGTATACGTTGCGGGGTACGCATGTGAATCGCCACATGGGTTGGCTCCTGTGTCAATTGGGGTTTGGTGACCTTCCAACATACACAGGAGCCCTTGTTTTTCAAGTGTTTTCTAGGCGTATTCCCACTCTGGAGACCTAGCACCCGCCACTTTTGAGTAGAAAGCTCTGTTCTTACAAAGAAGGTTGTGAGCTAAGAGTGTCTCAGAAACGCTCCGAATTCGATTCGCTTGATGAGACATTTGCTAAGTTCGTTTAGAGACCAACTTAGCGTTAGGTGCATACGGCGAAAGACACTAAAAAGGAAGGAATGATGCACCCTATAAGCACTTTCTCACAAGAACTCAACCGCCGCAAATTTATCGTTGGCGCCACAGCTGCTACCGCAAGCGTAGCCTTAATACCCCTCGTGTACGATTCTCCTGCTACAGCAGCTTGGTATGACATTTTCGTACGACTGGCGCAATTTGCTGCCAAGATCGGTATGACTCTACTTGGGATAAGCCCTCCACAGTTTATACAGTCCACACCTGCCGATATCGGGCAAGAAATTGCGCGTCAACTAGCCGAAATTCTCCAACGTGGTTATAATCAGTATAGTAATAAGCTGCTCGGTCTACAAGCTTCTGACGGACGTCCAATTCTTACCTCGCCAGCCTTCTTCCCTATGCAAAAACCCATACAAGATGATCCTCGGAGATTTATTACCCCCTTTCTCAATCCCAATCCTAGTGTTCTTACTAGCGATCCCAGCATTTATGAACAGGTGGTTGGTGGTAAGCTCTCAACGCGTACGGGACACGTCTTACCTGACGTGACGGATTATCTAGAGCAGAATCATGGCATGGCACCTACTGAACGGCACGATCATATGTATCCCAAGGCCCCACGAGGCATGGCATTCAATGGCGCCGATCCGGAACTGTACATCACCCGCGCCGGCGATGTGCTTTCAGAGCTTTTGAGACAAGATGACAAAAATAATGAAGATATCGTCTGGATTAGAGTTAAAACCAGAAAAAAAGGAACTAAGACAGGCGCTCTAAATGATGTGATATATACAGGTTCAAAACCTGGAAGAGAATTTCCTGCATCCTATGTTGCTCTGTAACCTATACTCTTTATATGAGAGTAGAATTATTGTTGTGTACTACTGCCATCGACGCCATGTCGCTGTGTACTCTTCTTTTCTCTGGAACTCACACGTATCCCTATTGATAGACCAATCGGCCCTTGTCCATGTTATCACATTTCCATTTTGCAAAATCTTGCCTCCTGTTGGTGCTTTCCATGCGCCTCTAACGTTCGGGCATCGGTCAATTACCTGATCGTCGTAGTACAGCATCCAATTTCCTGTTATCATATCATCCTCTACAGTCCCCTCAAGAGCTACTACATCTTCTTTTATCTGTGAATATTTATATTTCTGATTGTTTAATGATGGTATGGCCCATAGTACTACCAAATTTTTACCATTTTGTCTCACTTTGAAGAGTGATCCACCTTCGCTCTTCCAAAATCCTTCTACCTGCCATACACTTTTAGGTTCTGCCTTTTTTTCCGACGAAGGTTCATAAGCAAAAAGTTTCTCAAAAATCCTGTCTATAAACGCTTGCATCTGGCTTTCATCCAAACTTGTATCGTATAGAACACTAAAGTCATAGGCTGTATTTCTGTAAAATCCATACACTCCAACAATTCTCTTTTTTCTATTTTCCTCATATACTACCGCCTGATATCTTATTCCCTTTATATTATTACTACTTCCCTCTTCAACCATAATTGAATCTTTGGGCACCTTGAAACCGTATGATTTTTCAATAGATTCTGTCATTTGAGAAAACATTTCTTTCGCCAATCTTTCCAGCAAATATCGATCATCTATAGTGAATCCAACATCGCGTGAGGCTATTTCAAATACAATTTTGCTATCTGGCGATGTACATTCAATGCTTTCTTGTGTTCCTTTGAATCCTCCAAATTCAAAATCCCTCTTTTGAGATGTTACTTTCCAATTTGAGGGTATACTAAACTTTACTTTTGTGTTTTTGGAAATATATTCTTTCCATTCTACAGTGACGGGATTGTTAAGAGGGCTACGGGTTTGTACCGAGAAGGAAGGCGATACAGAGGGTGTGCTGGACACAGACAGGGAGGTGGGAGCCTGCTTCAGCTGCACCGCAAAATTGCCAGGGATTGGCCTGCCGTTACTATCGAGGTTTCGCCATGTGTAGCCGTCCTCCGGCAACCAGCGACCCTCTTGGTCACTGGCGATGACGTGGGGCCATTTGACTTGGCCAAGGTACTGATATCGAATGCCTGGTTTCCAGGACACAGAATAGTCACCGTTACTAACTTTCCCTTTTTGGTCAAGATATGTCCAAACATAACCGGGCGCAGGATACCAGAGGTTATCACCCCCTACCTGCACATGGGGCCACTGTACAGAGGTAGGAGGCGGGGGCTCCTCCTTAGCACAGCCAACTATGAGGATGATTACGAAGAAGAGTAAAAAAATGCCTGGACGAGTATTCATGCCGTTCTCCTAAATAGTCGCTGGCGCGAAATGCGGGCGTGCAACGACAACGCTTGTGGAGAGT
>DAINRK010000590.1:0-3091 GCA_036741855.1 Anaerolineales bacterium | reverse complement strand
CATCGGAAGGATTACGTGAGATTGCGGGTCCCACCTATTTAGGCAGCAACAGCAAAGCCAAACGCGAGTTGGGATATAAGCCACGCCCCCTCCGCGAGGGATGGGGAGAAACCCTACTTCACGAGCAAAAATTGTTGAATCAATCTTAAAGATGCTATAATATTTTTATGACAACATCTGATTTTGAATCTGCTCCTCAACTCGCTCCTGAGACCCCTGTTGCACAGCGCGACGAAGACCAGCGGATGAAGCGCATCCTGATCGGTGTGATCGTTGGTGTCGTCATCGTACTAATCCTGCTCGGTGTGGCGATCTTTTTCCTCCTTCAACCAACGACACCAACAGACCGGATCCGCGACGTATTTATTATCGTTGTAGCCCTTGAGTCTTTGGTGATTGGCGTGGCGATGATCGTGTTGATCACACAACTTGCAAGTCTGATCAACCTGCTGCAAAATGAGATCCGCCCCATATTGAACGCCACGAATGAGACGGTAAATACATTGCGCGGCACCGCAGAATTTTTAGGTGATAATGTTGTTGAGCCCGTTATCAAACTAAATGGCTATCTTGCCGGTTTGTATCGTATGTTAGAATTGATGGGCATTCGTAAGAAGTAAATTCCAGAAAATAGGCACTCGGCAGTTTCATATTGCGGAGAGTAGCAGCTGGAGCAATTCAAGTTAATAATCAAAAGGAGATTACTATGTCTGAACGTGATGAATTTGGTGCTTTTCTGGTAGGCTTTATTGTGGGTGGGCTTACCGGGTCTGTCGTTGCCCTGCTTTTCGCTCCGCAATCAGGAGAGGAAACTCGCCAGGTAATCAGGGATAAATCCATTGAACTGCGCGATCGCGCACAAACCACAGCCGAAGAGGCACTTGCCCGCGCAGAAGCCGCCGCGGCTGAAGCCCGTGCCCGGGCCGACGAACTTGCCAGGCAGTTGCGCGAGCGGGGTCAGGAAGTCTATTCTGATGTCCGTGACCGGGGCAAAGAAGTATACGAAACTGCCCGTGATCGAGGTCAGGCCATGTATGAAGATGCCCGCGAGCGCGGCAAAAGCGCAGTGGAAAGCATCCGCAGCAAGGTAAAGAAAGATGAAGGCGAAACCGCCGCTGGGTAAGGTAAACTGTGACAAGGCAAAGGTTTGGCCGCGAAGCGTGCCAAACCTTTGTTTTTTTAATTCACTCTTTGACCTATTGCATGAAAGCAATCCTGCGAATATTTTTCAAACTACTGTATCACCAATTCGCCTTTGCTTACGATCTTGTAGCGGCGAGTGTTTCCTTCAATCGGTGGAAAGACTGGGTCATGAGCGTGATCCCATTAATTCAGGGAAACCGGATTCTGGAGATCGGTCACGGACCCGGGCATTTGCACCGCGTCCTTCTGGAACGCGGCCTGTTCGCCGTTGGAATCGACGAGTCTGCCCAGATGGGTCATCGCGCCAAACGACGCTCTGGCGTTACGGCTCAGCTTGCGCGCGGACTCGCGCAACGTCTCCCCTTCCCAAATGCATCATTTGATACAGTCATTTCTACATTTCCGGCAGACTACATCAATGACCCGCGCACATTGGCTGAGGTGAAACGATGCCTATCAAATGGTGGCAGGTTTATCGTCTTACCGGTGGCATGGCCCAAGAATCCGTTTTTGGATTGGCTGTTCAGAGTCACAGGTGAGTCGCCGTCCGAAGCAATGGAATTGGTGAAGGCTAGATTCCGGCAACCGTTTGTCGAGGCAGGCTTCGAGACGGAAGTTCAAATGCTTGATGTAAAATCGAGTTTGTTATTGATTATTGTGGCAATAAAACCCTGAGATGCTCAAGCCGCCGTCATCGGCGGCGAAGACATTAGCGAATTAGCAAGTGCCGAGGACGGCGCTCGGAGCAGAAATGAAACCCACGCTTCGTCTGCGCCGAATAACAATCATGCGGCTCCGCTCAGCACGAATATATAGGAGAATTATGTTCAAAAAATTACGCGAACCTGTAAATAGTCTCACGCATTGGGCGGGAGCAATCCTGGCATTGGGAGGCTTAATCGCGCTTCTTATCGTCGGTTGGGGCACACCTGCAAAGGTGATCTCGCTGGTGATCTATGGCGTGAGCCTGATCTTTTTATTTTCTGCCAGCGCTACTTATCACATGGTGCGTGTGAAAGATAAGGCGCTGGAAATTTTCCGTAAAGTTGACCATGCCGCGATTTATTTTCTGATTGCAGGAACATATACTCCTTTTTGCGTGAACGCATTTACAGGGTTTTGGCAATGGGGCATGTTGAGCATCATCTGGTCGCTGGCAGTGATTGGGATCATCATAAAAGTGTTTTATGTTCGCGCGCCGCGCTGGTTGAATGCAGGGATATACTTGATCATGGGCTGGCTTTGCATCGCTGCAATCGGACAGATGCTGACGGTGCTGCCCGTGTGGGTGATCAGTTGGCTGGTTGCAGGCGGAGTGATTTACACTTTTGGTGCCGTCGTGTACGTTACGAAGATTTTCAACTTCTTTCCTGGTGTATTTGGCTTCCATGAAATGTGGCATATCTTTGTGATGTTGGCTGCAGGCGCGCATTTTGTCGCGGTGTTCGGAGTGGCTCTATAGATTTTTGACATTTTTGCCTCGTGGAAAATTATGAAATGTAAGGCTATAGGACTGAGAAATCTACATGCATAGGAGGATGGAATGTTATTTGGATTTAACCTAAACGATTTAGTTGTGTTTCCTCTTGAAGATAGTGAAGCGAGGAAACACTTTTTCGTTGGATGCTTAATCTACCTGGCAGGTTTCTTTATCCCGATTCTTCCATGGTTGATAACTTCGGGATATAGCGTCATCATTATTCGACAGGTATTGAACGGAGAAAAGCCACATCTCGTACCCTGGGACAATTGGGAGGCGTTGTTCAAAGACGGTGCGCGGCTTTTTGGCATAGGATTGGTGTATTCCATTCCATTTCTGATTCTAATATTCACGCTCTTCATGATGTTCTTTGCTTTTCCATTCTTTGCAATTTCGATTCGGGACAGTCATGATCAAGGTCTTGGGATAGTTTCAATATTCTATGTTTTGCTCAGCATAGGGATAACC
>DAINRK010000589.1:0-3095 GCA_036741855.1 Anaerolineales bacterium | reverse complement strand
TGGGCGTGTATCCCACCATGGTGACCGAAACCACTGATCTCCGCTGGACGCTCGAGACGATCGCACATGAATGGACTCATAATTACTTGAACATCCGTCCCCTGGGTCTCAATTACAGCACGACTCCCGAACTCCGCACAATGAACGAGACCACTGCATCCATTGCCGGGAATGAAGTTGGGAATTATGTACTGCAAGAATACTACCCTGAATTGCTCGGCTCTTCACCGCGCTCTGGCTTGATCTCGTTCCATCCATCTGATCACTCCTCAAATGGACTCGACGACCCAACACCCTTCGACTTCCGCGCCGAAATGCATGAAACGCGCGTCACCGCGGATGAAATGTTGGCCGAAGGTAAAATTGAAGAAGCAGAAGCTTATATGGAAGCACGCCGTCAGGTCTTCTGGGAAAACGGATACCTTCTACGCAAACTCAATCAGGCATACTTTGCTTTTCATGGAGCGTATGCAGATGTCCCAGGCGGCGCGGCGGGAGAAGATCCAGTCGGGCCGGCAGTCCGCGCTCTGCGCGAACAGAGCGCATCGCTCGAAGAGTTCATCAACACGATCGCCTGGATGTCATCTTTTGAGGAACTTAAGCAGGCAATCAAATAATACCTTTTATCATGGTTGGAACTTTGCTACAACACCTTCCGTTAAATTCATAAGCAAACGGGAAACCAAACAATAAAAATTTTTCGCCCGTTTGGAAAGAAAGGGACTGGGTCTTATGAACATCAAACCGACGTTTATGCTGAGATTATTGACGGGGATTCTTATATTTTCAATTTCATTGTCTAATTCCGGAGTCATTCCCACGCAGGCTTCACAGCCTTATATCCCAGAGGAGGTACAAGGGAAGGTATTAAGGGCAACTTTGGATAGCTCAGTGAATTTGGATTCATTTCCGACTTCTGGCGCGTTCATCCTCCACTTCAACGCTGCGATGGACACAGACAGTTCACCAAATCCGTTGCTTACCTATCCATATGTTGATGGAAATATCTCCTGGAATGCAACAGGGAATACTCTTACATTTACTCCGATGGCGTCGCTCAAAACTGGTGAGGCATACACGTTTTTCATCGACCCGGTCCTCAGCTCGTCAGATGGAAGGTTATTTGATTCGAGCCCGCAGTGGCAGGTGCAGGTAAGCGGTGGAACACAGGTTGCAAGTGTTTCTCCAAAAGCTGGTCTATTGAAAACCCGCAAACCGGTAATCGTAGTGAAGTTTGACCACGCGATGGATCGTTCATCCATAGAGAAATCATTTTCCATACAACCCAGTTTGTCATATAAGTTAAGCTGGAAGAGTGACCGGGAAATTCAAATTAATATCAACGAATTATTCCAGTATGGCCAGCAATACACCTTCCTGTTTGCTGGTGGTTCGGCAGAGATCGCTGCAAGGGACAAAAATGGAACACTGCTGTCAGAGGACTTCAGTTGGAGTTACGGGCTGGAGACATTTTCGGTCGAGTTACCACCAACTGGCGAAAAAGCAATTTGGATTAATTTTTCGCACGCGTTGGACACAGCTCGAACAGGCCTTCCCTTTGCGATATCTCCTCATCTGAATGGAGAATGGAAATGGCAAGGGAATAAAACTGCCTTGTTCACCACCGAAGAGGAGATTCCTCTGGGACAAGTTTATTCGCTTAGCATCATCAATTCCCCCTTCGACTCAGATGGCGAAATACTATTGGATGCAACTAGCTTCAACTTTGTTGCCCCTCCGCCGATTTCTGTTGAGCCTCAAATTAACGGAAACCCGGTCTCTGCTGGTTTTTCGCCCATCAAGATTACATTTGAAACGGAGGTAAATCGAAATTCTGCGGAGAAAGCCTTCAGCATTTCACCGCAGGTTTCAGGACGCTTTGAATGGAGCAAGAGCAAGGACAGTCCCTTCGAAAACGTGTTGTCGTTTTATCCTAGTAAATTATTGCAATACACGACTGACTACACAATTCAACTTGATACCGGATTAACTGATTCTAAAGGCACACCACTTTTGCTCGAACCTTATGTTTCGACCTTTCGCACTTCCTACGAGTATATGGGTTCTGTCGAGGATGCCAGTTTCGGATATGGCTCAAAGATTCAGGTTGTAGATGTGCTTGGAGCTCGCCGTATTCAGTTTGGCAGCGGCGAGTCGGAACCCATAACTTTTGAAGCCTATGCCTATGACCTGATCGACTTCGCCTCACTTTATGCAGATTACAGTCGCGGAGACGGGATTCTGATCCCCTCGAGAGCAGAAAAAGAACCGGTCGCCACGTGGAACTATGTGGAAGTCAATCCTGATTATCAGGAAACCATCATTCCACCCGATGTGCCGCCGGGCCTGTATGTGCTCAATTTGCGATATGGCGGACGTAGTTTCGATCAACTCTTTGTAGCGCTAACAAGAAATACGATTGTCGCTAAACAAGCGGGTGACGATCTGTTCGTGTGGGTTACCAATATCAACGGTGGTGAGGTGCCGGAAGCTGAGATCCGAGTCTATTCGGACCGCGGCGAAAAAATCCGCGAGGGTAAAACAGACAAAAACGGCTTGTATCGCGTTTCCATCCCCGATGGCTATGACGCCATGCTTGTTTCTGCACGCACTGGAGAAAAGAATAATGACATCGTGATCACCGGGCTGGACGGCAGGTGGCGGGAATACTCAAGCGGATTCTGGTCACGCCGCTCTGAAAGTCGCAATTACTTGGCGTACATCTACACAGACCGTCCTATCTATCGACCAGGACAGACTGTAAATTTCAAAGCAATCATTCGCAGTGATCAGGATATGAAATATGAAGTACCGGACGAGAACTTGCCCATCACCTTGATTATCCGTGATGCAAAGAACAATTTGGTGCAAACCAGCACATTCAATTCCAATGAGTTTGGGACGATCAACGGTACATTCGCCATTGCTGAAGAGGCAGCGCTGGGTGACTACGAAATCGAAACGGTCATAAATAACGAATCAAAACGCCAGACTTTCAAAGTGCAGGATTATCGCAAGCCCGATTTTTCGGTGAGCTTGTTGCCTTCACAGGAAGGTCAATCGAATAAATTCGTGAACCACGACAAGGTCAACCT
>DAINRK010000588.1:1287-3105 GCA_036741855.1 Anaerolineales bacterium | reverse complement strand
CTCCAGCACCACCAGGAGTGGCATCGAACGGGCCCGTTTACGGAAACAGTCGACCAACAGCGATTCCAATGACTCTTTGCGCAGCTTTGCATCGAAAGAGTTGGTCAACTCATTATCCGGGATCGGAAGGTTGAGGGCGGCCCCTAACAAGGGGAGGCGAGGCAGCAAAGCCGGGGAAATCTCGGATAACTGATGCTCCAGCGATTCGATTTGTTCAGCCAACGAACTAGTCGGGTCCAGATCAAAGAATCCCCGCCAGATGTTCTGCCAGACCAGATAACTGGCAGTCGTCCCATAGGATTGACACTCGCCACCATAACCAAGCACATTACGTTCTCTTGTCAGGCGAATGACCTCAGCCATCAAGCGCGATTTCCCCATGCCTGCCTCGGCTGTGATTCCCACGATCTGCCCATGACCCTGCAATGCCCTATTGAGTTTTCCTTCGATCAACGCCAACTCGGCAGCGCGCCCTACCATCGGTAGAGCATACTTGGGCTCATGCAGGCGAATACCCTGGTGTTCATGACCAGCGATCAACCGGAAGGCTGTTACCGACTCGGACTTCCCCTTGACTCGCAAAGGAGGGAGTTCCTCCCAGATGAACTGCTCCGCGGTCGCCTTGCGCACGTTTTGGTTGACCAGCACTTGACCAGCTGGAGCATTCTGCATGAGACGGGCAGCCATGTTAACCGCGTCACCGATTGCACTATACGTACGGCGATATATGCCACCACAAGCACCCGTACGGGTGAGTCCCTGGCTGACGCCGATCTGCACGTCTGTGATGAAATCCATCTGCAGATCGCGTAATTCCAGTGCTGCCCTCACAGCACGAATAGCATCATCCTCGTGAGCCAGCGGCGCGCCAAATGAAACATAGAAATGGCTGCCTTTGTCGCCTATCGTTAACTGGAGCATGTAGCTCTGGTAGCGCGCCAGGATTCTCTGAATGGCCTGGAGATACGCGTTGAGTTTGGACTGTGCCTCGGGGTCATTATCATAGTCGATGCCGGAGAATCGCAGGAACAAGGCCACCGTGGGTCGCAGTTCGGTCAGGAATTCCCCCATTCCGCTCATCAGCCGGTTGTAGACCGGCGGCAACAACCAGGGGCGCAACAGATCATTATTTAGTATATCCGTCTCCAGCGCAGGCCAGGGATTCGGCTCAACGTTCGCCTTCAACTTGTTTACTACTGCAAAACGTTCACGAGTTTCGGGATCTTCACGCCATTCCAATACTTCGACCTGATCATTGAGCACTGTGACCCCGGCCTGATCGAGCAATACTTCGCCTCGATTCGCATGATGTTCACCAGTCGCCAGGCGATAGAGGGTCTCTCCTGCTAATGCATCCACCAACTGTATGGTCGGGTCGCCTATAAGGAAACGTCGCGCCGGACCTACAGTCACCACGATTTTGATCGCCAGGGAAATATTCCCCGCGCCTGTGACATCCACCTGGGCAAATTGCCGCATAGTCTGCTGCATTGCCAGCGCGCAGGCAGTCCCTCGAAACGCAGAAGGGCGTCTGCCGTTGGTATCGTCAAACCAACACGTAATTGCGTCACCACTGAAACTGATAACACTGCCGCGATAACTTTCCACATCATCCACGAGTGCGTCGTAAATTTCATTTAGCCAGCGCGTCAATTCCTCCGCGCCGCGTTGAGGGCCCAGCACCTGCAGCAACGCCTCGGTCAGTGGAGTGAAGCCTGATATGTCGGCGAAGAGAGCCGCACCAGAAGAATGATCCGGTAGATCGTTGCCTTTCGCCAGTGCATAGCGGCGGTCCGTCGGAATATAGGCGTATAGGGA
>DAINRK010000588.1:0-1277 GCA_036741855.1 Anaerolineales bacterium | reverse complement strand
ACGTTAACTCAGGGGAAGCTGACCAGCAAAAAATGTTCTAAAAATACCATGTCGTCAACTATGATATTTTACTTCATAGACATGCTTCTCTAGTGGCCATGCGTGTGCCAAAACGTGCGACACGAAGATCAAATCGGCTTGTCGATTTTTTCTGATGAGAAACAATCGGTGATTTTGATTGTGCACTTCTGTAGATAAGAGAGAAGGACGCTTGCAGGAATAAGTCCTGCAAGCGTCCTTTGTAACTTTCCAAATTCTACTTGAACTTGAAGTTCAACAGATATATCTGTCCGTCAATAAGCTGCATACTGAACTGGCGGCAGGTTCCTGCCCAGGATTTTTCAGTTTTCCAAACATAGGTGTAAATTCCAGTCGCTGGATCGTAACTTAGCGAGCTTGATCCAGCAATGGTAGTCTGCTCAACGGGGTCGATCAGGCTTAACGTGTCACATTGAATGCGCTGCGACTTTGGGAAGCCAACTGCGAATATCGCGAGTCCTTGATCCCCACCGAGGCTGAATTTGATTGGAGCAGCCCGGCCGGCATTCATCTGGTTCATAATTGGCGGATTCTTCACCGGATCGAAGAAGCCTGTGAACGAGAATGGCTTTATTTCAAGTGACAACCCGAGCTTACTTGAGCTCTCGTAATAATCATCACTCAGCGTGATGCTGGGGTTGAGAGGAATGGTTCCATTGAAGTAAGCATCAACAGTGTAAAAACCCGCAGGCAGAGGAACGTAGCCAAGCTTTGCGTTGCCCTGGAAGTCCGCGATCACGGAAGTGGCAAATGTATGTGTGCTGTTGTGGACAATGAAGATAACCGACTTTCCACCCAGCGGGCGTCCGACAGGTAGAGTAGAATCGCGCACCACCGCGACGAACGGAGTGGGCTGGTTCGCGAAGATGCTGGCCGAGGCAGGCGTGACCGTGAGAGTCGTCGTATCCTTATCTACCGTGAAGGCACTCGTGTCATTGGAGCCCAAATACTGGGCATTGCCGCTGAAGATTGCCTGTGCAGTGTAAGCCCCAGGTTGAACGACAAGCTTAAGGGTCAGTGTTACATGGCCGTTGGCATCTGTCAGTCCTGAGGCCTTCTGCCCGCCGATATCCAGAGTGACGAGTTTTCCTGAAAGCGACTGTCCGCCAGATTGCAGTAACAAGTCGAAGCTGCTTTCCTTGAGATAGGTTCCACTAGCAGGAGGTGATTGCAAAGTTAGAGTCGTCGCAACAGGAGGGGGAAGCTGTGACGCGTTTTCATCTGCCACGCCGTAATAC
>DAINRK010000587.1:0-3116 GCA_036741855.1 Anaerolineales bacterium | reverse complement strand
AATTCGGTAATGCGTGGGATGAACTTAAGATGGCTCTCGCGGGTGTTCAGGAAGAGAAAGGACTCCTCAATAGTTTTAGGGACAAGAATACTGGATTCAATACGTGCCATTTTATTCATTAAACTTTGGTGCCCTTTGTGTTTAAGAAGACTTGACACCCTTCAAAAAAGCGAGATCACCGAAGAACGTCCAGAAATGGCCGACGATCTCCATCTTCAGGCCAGGCGCGCCGAAGATTTCAGGCAGGCGCCCTTCGACGTTGTCATTGGCTTCTTCAAACTTATGTAGAAAAGGACCAAGTAATTTTCCATACCATGTGTAAGGCTTGCCGAAGTCAATAATGTGCAGTTGTCCACCGGGCTTAAGAACGCGATAAATCTCGTGTGCTGTTTTTTCCTTATCTGGTGTCTTCAAATGATGGATCATGATACTTGAAAGCACGCGATCAAAGAATTCATCAGGATAAGGCAAATTACTCGTAAACCCCACATCAAACTTTACTGCTAGTTTCTCTTGATCTTTCTTTGCGTTTGCCACCTTCAGCATCTCAGGGTCTGCATCCAGACCGAATATATCAGCCTGGGGTTGCGCCCGCTTGGCCATAATTGCCAGCGTGCCTGTTCCACATCCTAAATCCATCACACGGTGATCTGCTTGAATCTGTGCATGCGCGATCAAACGGCTTTTATAGCGGATATCGCGTACGATATATTTTTGTATAAAGTCATAAAAGGGAGTCAAAACCCTGAAACTCAGGGCAGGGATATATTCGTTTTTACTTTCAGACATGAGTGTGGTTCTCCGGCAACAAATGTGATTGTACCAAACTCTCCATTCATGACCTATTGTACTATATTTCACAAATAGTAGTATAATTCTTATCGGCACGAGTTGTTAATGATTCTAAATTCAAAAGGAGTGAAAGATGAATATCAATTTCGGGATGTGGCGGAAAGCCTCCTGGCAGCTAATCAAGATGGATAACAAGAAAGAATGGGATGCGCTTGATGTTATCTCCAAATGGTTGATCGCGACCCGTTCTGCTGTGACGCTGGTCACTGTTTATTCCTGTGTCATTGCCGGGATACTCGCCGCGCGTGATGGATATTTTTCATGGGTACCGTTCCTCGTGATTACACTCGGCTTGTTCATTGCGCATGGCACAAATAATCTTCTCAACGATTACACAGATTATTCACGCGGCGTAGACAAAGACAATTATTTCCGCACCCAATACGGAGTCCATCCACTTGTGCAGGGATTCTTTACTAAGCCGCAGCAGATCAGGTGGTTCATTGTTAGTGGGGTGCTGGCTACACTGGCTGGCCTGTATGCATTGTTTTACACGAATTTTGATCGAACGGTCATCACGTTATTTGCAGTTGGCGCCATCGTGCTACTTTTGTACACCTATCCTTTCAAATACTGGGGATTGGGTGAGCTTGCTATCTTCCTTATTTGGGGACCTATCATGATCGCAGGCGTGTACTACGTGCTTTCGGGCCTATGGAGTTGGAATGTTGTCCTGGCTGGTATTCCGTATGGTCTTGGAGTTGCGAGCATTAATGTCGCAAAACACATCGACAAGCACGATGATGACAAAGCCAAAGGTGTTGGTACGTTTCCCGTACGTGTGGGTGAGGCTGTTGCGCGCCGCGTCGACCAGATCGCCATCATCCTTATTTATGTGTTGATTGCATATCTGGTATTTGTGCCGCGTTATTTCACGCCCGCAATGCTGATTGTATTCCTCGCCCTCAAAGATGCAAGTACCGCTGTGAAAGTTTTGAATAATCCCAAGCCAGCTGAACATCCAGCGGGCTGGCCGGCTTGGCCAGTTTGGTTCTCAGGTTTTGCTTTTCAACATAACCGTCAGTTCGGCGGGTACATCCTTCTGGGCTTGATCATCGATGCCCTGCTGCGAACATACCTGCCAAATTTTTGGCCTATTCTCTAACTCACTGTCAGCTCGTCGATTTCCAACCACGCGGGTTCAGTGTTTTCCAAAACTCCGATCCCGATTTTTCCTTCGGGGGTGAATGCCGCGTATTGATCGTCTATCCAGATGACGATTCCAAGCGGCGGATGCGGACTCACGCGCGACTCAAACACCTGGATATTATCCACTTCGAATAAAACTCGCTCCTCGCGCCACTCGAGCTTGTATTTGTGCCATTGAGTGACATCTACACTGAGGCGGATTCCATCTTCATTAATGATCTTTCCCAACATTCGACGGGTCATATGGCGCGAGAAGAGAAGCGCAATCCCAGCTGCGATCAGGGACAGATGAAACCTTGGCGAACGAAACGTCTGAGCAAGAAAGCCATTTCCCGCGTGTTGAGTAGGGTGAGTGCTTTTCTCGCTCGTATCGAAACCAGTTGATGATGAATTTTTAAAGGATAAATAACTTTCCTGCGACGCGCCGAAGAACCAAACTGCGTTCGGCAACGCAGGCAATCGAAACGGATTGCCTCCAAACCCCAAAGACAATCCAAACGGATCGTTCCAAAACCCAAATCCCCATGTCCCCGGAATAGATTCGCTTGAAACACGCGCATCCAGGCCGAGGGTGAGCGGAAATCTTAAAGGAAATCGACGCCTCGGAATTTTCGTATAGTCATCAAGTTGCGCGAGTCGATATTTGGTTGCTGGTCCAGCAGGAATTGACAAACGATATTTATTTCCACGTGAAATTTCTTCCACGCTTGCACCAGGTGTATGACGGGGAATCAGTTTCGTGTAAGCCATTTACGGCCGAGCGTGAATAGTCCAATGATGACCCACACCGCGTTGAGACCTGTGGTGGCATACGCGTCCAAATAAAGTGTGTAAATAACAAGCAGAGTCCCTGCAAAGATATTGATGCCTTGATACAAAAGCGAATCACCTTCGGTCTTTTTCATGGAGACCAAAGCATACGCGAGGAGATATAAGATCGAGCCTGTCCAGCCGAGGATGTTAATGAGGAGGTTAGTGTTCATAGGTGGGAGTGAATTTTCTTTAAGTATATTCTCCAACTGTTTCCAACGCCTTATACGGATCGAACGCGTCGCGGAGGCCGTCGCCAATGTAGTTGACCGAGATGATGGTGATGAAGATCATCAAGCCAGGGA
>DAINRK010000586.1:0-3142 GCA_036741855.1 Anaerolineales bacterium | reverse complement strand
GATCCATACAGTATTGCACTCAGCAAACTAGATCGCGGCTTCGATACGGATATCGACGATATCATTTTTCTCATTGAACACAATTATGTAGTTCTAGATGAACTTGAGCGGATCACAATCAAGGCTTTGTCTCACTCGCGTAAATTTGATTTCCATCCCGAAATTCTGGAACATCTTCAAGAATTAAAAGCCCGCTTGAAATAATAGGTTTTCGCGTTCGGCAGATAGGTGTGAGTATATTTCCTACAACGTTGAGGTCTGGAACGAATACACACAATTCTGCCGAAAGCTTGCGAACGAGGCGAAGGTCACCATGCGCGAGCTTGATCGCGCCTTATGGCAGTATTCAAAGAAAAATCAATGACAGATGTAGGCTAAAGCTGGCAAATTGTGTCTCATCTAACTAAGAAAGGGCAACGGACCGTTACGCCGCTGCCCTTCATCAAATAGGGATTACAAATTTACGGGGAAACTGTCAGCTTATCACCATAGATATTCTGGTTACGATTGCCCGTGTTGTTTGATGCAGGTCCCGCCGCCGGGTCGAGATCACATGGAGAGACATCGCGGTTATCAGCCCAGGCGATATACACAATATGACTCGCACCGTTCCAGTGGGCATCCAGTTCGTTGTAGTCGCCATGGAAGGCTGCTGTGCCACCACCGAACAGGAGGCAGTTGCCATTGTGCGAAACGTCCGTCACCCGCACGTTATGGCTGAAGGTCGGGTACGTGTCGCCCGCAGTATTGGTGGAGGCATAGTAAACGTCCAGCGCCTCATTGGCCGCGGTGGTGCTGTTGCGGAAGTCATACCAGGCAACGTGTAAGGCGCCATTGGATACTCCAATAGTCGGGAAGATCTGGTGCCGGGCACCCGGGTCTTCATTGACCTGCACGGGTGGGCCCCATGTCGCCCCGGCGTCCGTCGAGCGCTGGACGTAAACGTCATAATCGCCCGAGAGGCTCTGGTAGGCAACATAAACCACATTTGCGTTTGTATCATCCGCGGCCACAAAGGCAAACGCAGGTGTGCGGAAGGCCACCCCCGGCGCCTGTGGATCGTTGATCGAACCCACGAAGACCGGCTGGCTCCATTTCCTGCCGCAGTCCGTGGATTTGACGATGGCAATCCCATTGAACGCGCTGTTGCCGCCGCCCTGGAAAGCAGCATAAGCAACATAAATTGTCCCGTCGGGCCCGATGGCAATGTCAGCACCCTGGTTGCGCGGCGTGCCGGATGGACTGCCAGTGCTGATCGTCTTTGGCTGCGAGAAGGTCGCCCCGCCATTCGTCGACCGGCTGAACATGATCGGCGAACTGCCGCTAGAATGGAAGTTTGTGTGCGCAACATACACATTCCCGGCACACTGGCTTGCAGATGGCGAATTAGTGTCGATCTCCATCCATTCCTTATCGGTGAATGTACCAACAAAACCCGCTACGCCCGGTACAGCAAAGCCAACCGCTCCTCGATCCACAACGGTTGTGAAGTCGTAAGTAAAGTTCGGTGGGTTGGCAGCGGAATTCGGTGTGCTCGTCCCGCCGGGCGACCCCGGTGTGTAGTTATAGCGCGCAACATATACCTGGTTGTCTACGGGTCGATCAGGCTGGTCGAAATTGCGGTTGAAGGCGATGGCGGCTACATATAAATTGCCGCTTGAATCAAATCGCACGACCGGGTCGCCCGATGCATCCAGCCCCAGGAGCGGCGAAGCCAATCCCGCTGCAGATGTGTCCGATGGAAAGCCGGGCACCATGGTGTTGAACCACGTCGCCCCGCCATCCTGCGACACATAGACACCTATCCAGACGTCCGCCGTCACAGTGACCATGCGATAGTCATTGGAACCCGAAGCGATGATGCTGGGGTTCGCAGGACTGATGGTGACGGTTGTTTCATTGGACTGTCGGTTCTGAGCATCGAAGCCAGGGTTGGGTGTACCGCCGTCCACGTTGTTGTTGTCATGGGTGATTTTCACATCAGTACCCCCGGTGGCGTGGCTTGCATAAGCCACGGTTGTCAGCACAAGGCTGGCAACCAGCACGATCGTGAAAGAAATCTTGAGTTGACTTTGTATACGCAAGTTGAACCTTTGAATTAGCATGGTTATACTCTCCTCACAGAAAAACCAAACTTTTCTATCTCAGCATCTTTGAGATAGCTGCAATGAGAACAACGCTGTTGAACATCACCTCCTTTCCCAGGATACTGACCCCGCAAGTCCAAATGGTTTTTGATGGATATCCCGCACGTTAATTATCGCGATTTTCGCATCAAAAGTCAATTAGAGTCTTCTTAAGTAAATATGGAACAAGAATTTTTCGACCAGTAACGACTCGTGTCGAGAGAGGTCATTCGTGTTTCATGGGTAGAGAGAATCGTAAAACGAATAGCACTCCATATTAAGCGGAGGAAATCCTGGGCTACGCGTTTATCAGCTACTCATGCAAACAACTTTATTTTACAGAATCCTGCGCAACCATCAAAACAAAACGGCCTGACGTAACAGTCAAGCCGTTTCATATTCACTTTATGATTGATTGAACTGCTGGGACTAAGCAGTCTGCGAAGCGGGCTTCCTCACGACTCGCTCACGTCCCCAAAGCCAGAGGGCGCCAAGGCCAAACAACACCACCGCAAGATTCAGCAATCCGCCAAGAGCGCCGGGGATGAGCGGGAAGGACAACAAAGCGATCACCCCTACCGTGATCAGCACGCCCACCACCATCGGCCAATACCTGTGCTCAGCCAGCGGTGAGTTGGCGCGGGCGAGCATCCATTTGCCAAGCGCCGCGCCGAAGACCACCTTTGCTACAAACGATGTCACGAGCACGAAGCCAACGATCAGTCCAAATACCGTCAGAATTCCGAGCCAGATCACCGTTCCGGTAAGCTGCCCAAGTGTCAGAATACCGAAGAATATCCCGCCAAGGATCGTCACACAAATAACCAGGAACAAGGCAAAGAAGAACCCTGCCCACGCCACCACGCCCCATCCGAGGCTGGGCAACGGCTTGGCTTGCAGGTGCGCGCTCAGTCCACTCACGAACGCGGGGAACAACCAGAGTAGCAACAAGCCGATCAGGATGAGCGTGATACTGTTGCGCACAAAACCCAGCGCCCACTTGAAGACCTTCTGAG
>DAINRK010000585.1:2078-3143 GCA_036741855.1 Anaerolineales bacterium | reverse complement strand
GCCGTATACGGACTCCATTCGCCCTCGATCACCTTCGACAAATAGGTTTGTTTCTGTTCTTCGCTGCCTGCGAGCAGAATCGGTGTGGCAAAAAGCGAGGGTGTCAACACAGCCAGTGTTCCCGCCAGGTCACCGAACGCCATCTCCTCGAGGGCGAGCACCCCTGTGACTGCGCTCCGCTCGCCAAAGCCACCATACGATTCAGGGATGGATGCTTGCAATAAGCCAAGCTCCCAGCCTTTATTCACAAGCCTTTGGGGGAATTCGCGGCTTTCCTCTGCTTCATGCGCGGCGGGGCGCAAGTCATTGCTGGCAAACTTCCCTACCGCTTCCATTAGCATCTGTTGTTCTTCAGTTGGATCAAATGAGTACATGTTCTTTCCTTTTCAAATTCTCTTCGGTGGTCGAGTAGCCCCGTGCAGTTCGGGGCGTATCGAGACCACCAATTTGAATCAAGTTTTATGTTTTCCGGTTAGTGGTGGTCTCGATATCTCCTGCGAAGATCACGCAGGACTACTCGACCACCGTGTGCTTTTGTTTCGGTAATATTTCATCATCGGCAAATTCTCTCAACTTCCTATACCGCACCGGCAAGCCCTGCTCTACTTCATTTTCATTTGTTATTTCGATCATGCCATGTTCATAGAAATATTCGATGTATGCACCCGTCTTCTCAATGACGAGCAACTGGTTGTATCCGCCTGTTTCACCGTAGATCGCGGTACAGACTTCCGCAATAGTAAGTGACTGATTTAACGCGTCCAACGCTTTGCTCATACGGCGAATCAGATTTTGATGGGTCGCGTCAATTCGTGCGGACAAATCGGCGATCACTTCATCGTGACCATTCAGAATCAAACGTGCATCCTTTGCCCATGCTTGGAAACGGTCGAGGGATTCGAGATAATGATCGAGACCGTTATACGGACCAATCGTTTCTGGTTGCAAATGCGGAGTGACGGCTTCGACAACCATATCCCCACAAAAGACGACATCGTCCAGTCGAATCGCCACATGACCTGGGCAATGCCCGGGTAAATGGATAATTTCAAATGGACCGACGCT
>DAINRK010000585.1:0-2068 GCA_036741855.1 Anaerolineales bacterium | reverse complement strand
GAGTTGATCACGCGCCTCTTCAGCGAGACCGGTTTCGACCAGGAAGGAAGCTAGACGCCGACCGACCACGGCAAGTCTCGCTTCATGATGTGCAACTGTTTGCACATCCAGCTCGTGACATCCAAACTTCGCGCTGGTAACAGGCATTAGCTTAGAGAGTCCACCGTAATGGTCAATGTGAGCGTGAGTCAAAAGGATGTGGGTTAAGTCTGAAGGTTGAAGTCCTGCTTGATTCAGTCCGCTTAATAAATCTTCGTGCGATGAATCAGTTCCTGAGCCGCAATCGATGAGGACTTGATAATCATCCTTCAAAACAACATACACATACGCCCAAAAATTCGGAAATGCTTCAAGTGGGATGCGATGAATCTTCGCTCCGCTTGAAGTTTCGAAACTGGCGAATGAAGGCTTTTCACTCATTTGAGCAATCCATTCAAGAGCAGATCTGAATATTGGTCTGCGATTTGTTCGATGGATAATTCTCCATCCGGGCGATACCAGGTGATCGTCCAATTCATGATGCCAAGCAAAGCGCGGGTCGCGAGCGCAGGATTATCACACCTAAAGAGCTTTGATTTCACTCCATCGGCAATGACATCTCTCCAAAGTGCTTCGAATTTGTCGCGGTTTGGGATATGGCGTGCGTGTTGCCTGCGCTCCAGCGCGCGATGTTCAAACAACAGGACTGTAGCAAGGTCAATGTTCTCTACAAGGATCTGGAGATAGGCGCGTATCATCAGGCGCAACTTATTATCGGCTGGGATGTTTTGGTTTGTGATCAAGGAAATTCGTTCGAGGAGCAATTGCAATGCGCGGTCCAAGATCTCGAGCAGAATCTCCTGCTTGGAGGCGACATGATGATACAGGCTCGCTTTTTTCAGGCTGGCCACTTCAGCAATATCGTTCATAGATGCTCCGTGGAACCCCTTTTGGCGAAAGACTTGCGCTGCGGCTTCGAGAACGTCTTCTCTGGTCATGAGTGCTCCCTACCGAACGGTCGGTTTGTGTTATAATAATGGATGCAGCAGCGAATGTCAAGGTTAGTACCATACGGACAGGTTACATAACAAGGAGTCTCACATGAAATATTTTGTGACCGGCGCAACCGGATTTGTCGGTGGTGCATTAGCAAAAAAATTGCGCGAGGCAGGGCACGAAGTCCATGCCTCAGTACGTAGCCTCGAAAAGGCCGGGGAATTGCAAGCCATTGGCGTGAAATTATTCAAAGGTGATGTAACGGATAAAGAGTCTATGCGCGAGGCGATGACCGGTGTGGACGGCGTCTTCCATGTCGCGGGCTGGTACAAGATCGGAGTAAAAGATAAGAGCGACGGGGAAAGAGTCAATATACAGGGCACGCGCAATGTGTTGGAACTGATGCAGGAGTTAAAAATTCCGAAGGGCGTCTACACTAGTTCGCTTGTAGTTAATTCCGACACCAAGGGTGAAATGAAGGATGAGAGTTATCATTTTACGGGTCAACACCTGAGTGAATATGACCGCACGAAGGCAGTTGCCCATGAGGTGGCAAAGGAATTTATCGCAAAGGGACTTCCCCTGGTCATTGTGATGCCCGGATTGATCTACGGACCCGGAGATACATCTGAGTTACGCACCAGCATCTTGGATTTCCTAAATCAAAAACTGCCCATTCTCCCCACACAGACAACCTTTTGCTGGGCTCACGTGGATGACATCGTACAGGGACATCTATTAGCAATGGAAAAAGGGAGAATCGGTGAAAGTTATATTATTGCCGGGGAACCATACAAAATGACCGATGCTTTCCAGCTTGCCAGCCAGATTACAGGGAAACGCGCGCCCGGAGTCGTTTCACACAAAGTAATGAAGGCATTATCTGTAATCGTTAAGCCATTCGACAATTTCCTCCCTCCAACATACACATCCGAAGGATTGCGCGAGGTTGCAGGCCCCACCTATTTAGGCGATAACAGCAAGGCCAAACGCGAATTAGGATATGATCCGCGCCCTCTCGGCGAGGGATGGGGAGAAACCCTACTCCACGAGATAAAATTGTTGAATCAATCTTAAAGATGCTATAATATTT
>DAINRK010000584.1:0-3143 GCA_036741855.1 Anaerolineales bacterium | reverse complement strand
GTCCAGACCCGCGCCGACCTGCACCAGCGGCTCCACGACGAGGGCCGGTTCGTTGCGCTGACCTCGATGGGTGACCGGAGTGAGGAAGGGCGCGTCAGTTTCAATCAGTAACTTTGTAATCGGCAATTGCTTTATGATGCTTCGTTTCTCTTCCGCGTTCTTGTAGGTGACAGGTCCAGTAACGCCAATGTAGAAATTTAGTTCGATGGCTTTTTGGGCAGTTTCAAGATTGCCGTTGTAAGAATGCAGAACGCCGGGTTTCGCGGCAAGCGGATGATTCTGCTCAAGCAATTCTTGATGCCATTCACTCAAGATTTCAAGCAAATCAATTGAGGCTTGCCCAAACCACTCATCCTTCTCTTCACGCATGTGGAGGATTACAGGTTTGTTCACTTCTTCTGCCAGTTTGAGTTGCTGCCTTAATGCATGCTGTTGGAGTACGCGCTTTTCAGGTTCTATGACCCAGTAATAATCAAGTCCGATTTCACCGATCGCGACGATTTTTCCCTTTTCTGGAGTCCCAGCCGGAGTGGGGCCGTGGTTTTGGAGAATGATATTTCGCAGATTTGTAATTGAGTCGCTTTCCATCTTATCTACATCCGTTGGATGGAAACCAACCGCGGCAAAGAGATTCGGATGTGACTCTGCCAGCTGGACCGCTGAAAGACTGGACTCAAAATCGAGAGCTGGGATGAGAATTTTTGTCACCCCTGCCTCGACGGCCCGCCGGATCACCGCGTCGCGGTCTTCATCAAATTTGTTGAAATCCAGGTGACAGTGAGTATCCGCAAGCATATTAAGTCCGTCGATTGTGAAAATTATAACATATAAGCCATTCTGCCATATGACCCAATTTACCTAATTGGATTGTTTTTATCCTCAACAAAAATCCCCGCCATTCGGCAGGGATTTTGCTTCGGTGCGGAGCTTTATTTTATTCCCGCTATCTTTAGTCCATCATCAAGAATAGCTTTCACTTTATCCTTGTGGGTGGTCTCGCAGTAGACACGCATAATGGGTTCCGTCCCGCTAAAACGGATCAACATCCAGCCGCCATCCTCCAGTTTGAATTGGAACCCATCGACTGTGACAAGTTCGGTCACTTTTAGGCCGCCGATGGTCTTGGCGTTTGCGCTAAAAATCAATTGTTCACGTGCTTTGCGTTCACCTTCGAATGGAGTATCCACACGATCATAAAAATACTCATTACCGAGTTTGTCAAAAAGCATCTTGAGCAGTTCAGTTGGCTTCTTGCCGGTACTGACCATAAAATCCAGGAAATATAAACTTGCCAGGATGCCATCACGTTCAGCGACATTGCCACGGAATGCATATCCGCCACTCTCTTCGCCGCCGATCATGGCATTCGTTTCGAGCATCTTCGGTGCGACATATTTGAATCCCACACCGGTCTCGTATACTGGCACACCGTACATCTCTCCAAGCTTGTTGAGCATAGTCGTCGTGGAGAGGGTTTTAACGATAGGACCTCTTTCGCCCCGAATTTCAAGTAGATAAAACGCAAGCAATGCGTAGACACGTAATTGATCAATGAAGTTTCCCTTCTCATCACCAATTCCACAGCGGTCTGCATCGCCATCGGTAATGAGCAGAACATCAGCATTATGTTCTACTGTTGCCTTAAGTCCTACATCGATATTCGGGCGGATAGGCTCCGGACGCTTCATCTCAGGATAGGATGGATTGCGTACATTGTGAATTTCTATGACATTCGTTTTCCCACCTTCGAGTAATCTCGTAAACCAGCCCGCGCCGTTGCCCCACATTGCATCGACCATCACAGTGAAGCCCGCGTCCTTGATCTTCTGGATGTCTACCAATTTCTCCAAATTTGAAATATAAGCATCGGAAGCATCAAAGTAGATAATCTTCTTATCACGCAGCCCATCCTGGAGATCGGTCCGCTTCACCTGATCAGCAGATTCCGGGATCAGAGACTCGATCCTTTTCAACCCATCCGGGTCAATTGCGCTGCCGTTCTCATCACGGACCTTGAACCCATTATCTGTCGGCGGATTATGTGATGCTGTGATGTTGACTGCCCCGCATGCTTTTTTATTCACTACTGCATAAGCGATCGTGGGTGTGGGTGTAGGTCCCTGTGTAAGATATACGTTCAAGCCGTTGCCAGCCAATACTTCGGCGGCCGCCGCGGCGAAATTTTCTGAATGGAAGCGTTTGTCATATCCTACAACGACCCATTGGCCTTCCTTTCCCTCTTCAATCAAGTAGGAAGCAAATCCCTGTGCCGCACGACCGAGATTCTCAAATGTGTAATCATCTGCAATCACACCGCGCCAGCCATCTGTGCCGAATTTTATTTTGTAGGACATTACCCAGTCTCCTGTTGTTCACAAAATGAATAGCAAAATTATATCAGTGGGGCAGTGAAAGAAAAAGACTTCTTGTTGATTGAGAGGAGATTTTCATCAGGAAAGTTGATTTTCCTTTTGTACTATCTCTGCTAGTCCTTCATTCATGAATTCCAATCGCAAAATCTCCGCATGTGGAGAGACCAGTACGATTCTTACAGCATTGCGCGCCTCTTTTGATTCCTGCGTGGCAAACATTGGCGCTATCCAGAATGCGAACATCGCCCATACCATAATAAAGAAGCCAAACCCAACGATGCTCCCGATTAACAGCTTTAGAATTATGCTGTCATTCCCTGTTGGCACCCAACGCATAATCAGAATAATCAACGCGGCAATCCCTGCCAATATTCCAACGATCACTCCCAATATGCCTACCAGTTTTTCAAATGTGTTTTTGACGCTTGCAGCTTCAAAATGTGAACTACACATAGGCACATTGATTCGTACCGTAGCCGAGCCCGTTCCACGGGAATAAACCTGGCTTACTTCATATCGCTTTGTTGCAGGTGACATGCAAACCACGCACGTTGGTGGAAACTCTAATTGGGATGATTGAACTTCTATAGTTTTAGCCATTGTTGTTTTCTAATTCCAAAGAAATTATATCAAGCATCCAAAAATAACTGTATTGGGGACAACATTTTAGTCAGACTTGCGACATTTTTTCAGGCGCGCTTCGTCTTCGTGATTGATGAGCACCAATCCCTCCGCTCAGCGCGAGGTGTTTTTTGGTATATTTGGTCAACT
>DAINRK010000583.1:0-3147 GCA_036741855.1 Anaerolineales bacterium | reverse complement strand
GTTATGCCCCTACCGCTTCCCCGAGTTCGCACCGATACGTCGAAGCGGCAGTACCCATAAGTTAAGAAAGGAAGCGAGAATGTCGCAACAAATTCAAGAAAAATACGAAGAGTCGCAGTTCTATAAAATTCGTCACTCGGCTGCGCACATCATGGCGCAGGCTGTGCTCGAGATGTTCCCCGATGGAAAGATTTCGATCGGTCCACCTATTGAAAATGGGTTTTACTATGATTTCGATTTGCCGCGCAATCTCACGCCCGAAGATCTAGAGCAGATCGAAAAGCGCATGAGGCAGATTATCCAGGGCAAGCATGAGTTCAAAAAGAAAGTTGTCTCTGCTGAGGAAGCGCGTGAGATCTTCAAAGATCAGCCCTATAAAATTGAATTGATCGATGGACTCGAAAAAGGTGGACTCGATGAATATGGAAATCCGCTCAAAGAGAAGCCCGAGATCTCGATCTATCAACACGATACATTCGTGGACCTTTGCCGCGGTCCGCATGTGGCGAACACGAAAGAGATCAAGCAGGATGCGTTCAAGCTAACGTCAATTGCAGGCGCGTACTGGCGCGGCGATGAAAAGAACAAGATGCTCCAGCGCATTTATGGCACGGCATGGGAAAACGCGCAGCAGTTGAAAGATTACATCCACATGCAAGAAGAAGCCAAGAAACGCGATCATCGCAAACTTGGCAAGGAGCTGGAGATCTTTATCTTCGATGAAGAGGTCGGGCCCGGTCTGCCATTGTGGCTGCCAAACGGCGGCATCATGATCGAAGAGTTGGAAAAGCTCGCCAAAGAGATGGAAGAAAAGGCTGGTTATCTTCGAGTGCGCACGCCAAATTTAACGAAGGAAGACTTGTTCATCCGTTCAGGTCATCTGCCCTATTATGCTGAGTCCATGTACCCACCCATGGAACTCGAAGGCGTGAAGTATTACGTCAAGCCGATGAACTGCCCGATGCATCACAAGATTTTTGCATCAAAAGGCCGATCTTATCGCGACCTGCCGATTCGGCTGGCGGAATATGGAACGTGCTATCGTTATGAAAAGTCTGGCGAGTTGTTCGGCTTGATGCGCGTCCGCTCGATGCAAATGAATGATGCGCACATGTACGTCACGGAAGATCAATTCGAACCAGAATTCCTGGGCGTGATAGACCTGTATCTCAAATATTTCGAGTTGTTTGGTATCGAAAAATATGTGATGCGCTTCTCCAAGCATAGCAAGGTGGGGCTTGGCAAGAAGTATATAGATAATGAACGTTTATGGCTAAAGACGGAAGAGATGATTCGTCGAGCGATGATGAATGGCAACGTACCTTTTGTCGAAGTAGAAGACGAAGCTGCGTTCTACGGTCCTAAGATTGACGTACAAATTTGGAGTGTGATTGGAAAAGAGTTTTCACTCGCCACGAATCAAGTGGACTTTGCCCAACCTGCACGCTTCGATTTGAAGTTTACGAACAAGGAAGGCAATGAAGAAGTACCGCTCTGCATCCATCGTGCGCCTTTGTCCACTCATGAGCGTATGGTGGGATTCCTGATCGAGCATTACGCGGGTAATTTCCCTGTGTGGTTGTCACCGGAACAAGTCCGCGTCATCCCAATCACGGATGGACAGAATGAATATGCACATGGCATCGTTGCGCAATTACGCGAGAACGGAATCCGCGCTCATGCAGATATCAGCGCCCAGCGCATGAACGCGAAGATCAGACAGGCTCAGTTGATGAAAGTGCCATATATGCTCGTGGTTGGTGAAAACGAAATGAAGGCTGAACAGGTGTCCCTGCGTGTGCGAGATGGAAGTCAGCAAAACAACATCCCTCTGAGTGATTTTATCGCACGAGCAAAGGATCGCATTGCCCGACGCGCACCAGAATTGTAAGGAGTAAGAATGATCGAGCAAGTAAAAGAAAAATACGAGGAATCCCTTCTCTATAGGATTCGTCACTCGGCGGCGCACATCATGGCGCAGGCTGTGCTGGACCTTTTTCCCGATGGAAAGCTCGCGATTGGTCCACCGATTGAAAATGGGTTCTATTACGACTTCGATTTACCGCGGAATCTCTCACTTGAAGACCTAGAACAGATCGAAAGGCGCATGAGGCAGATCATTCAGGGAAAGCATGAATTCAAAAAGACAGTTATCTCGGCAGACGAAGCCAAAAAGATTTTCGCGGATCAGCCTTACAAACTCGAATTAATCGAGGGTCTCGAAAAAGGCAAATTGGATGAGTACGGAAATCCGTTTGAAGCAGAGCCTGAAATATCGATTTATCAACAGGATACGTTCGTGGACTTGTGCCGCGGTCCGCATGTGGACTATACAAGCGAGATCAAACCAGATGCATTCAAGTTAACGAGCATCGCGGGCGCGTATTGGCGCGGCGATGAAAAGAACAAAATGCTGCAACGCATCTACGGCACAGCCTGGGAAACGGCAGATGAACTTCAACAATATTTGTGGAAGTTGGAAGAGGCCAAGAAACGCGATCACCGCAAGCTGGGCAAGGATTTGGATCTCTTCAGCGTGTCGGATGATGTTGGTGCGGGCTTGATTTTGTGGCATCCCAAAGGAGCAATGATCCGCGTTTTGATAGAGGAGTTCAGTCTTAAAGCTCATCTGGAAAACGGCTATGAATGGGTCTTTTCCCCTCACATTGGGCGCAGTCAGTTATGGGAGACGTCCGGGCATCTTGATTTCTATCAAGAGGGTATGTACTCGCCTATGGAGATCGATGGCGAGAACTATTATGCTAAACCGATGAATTGCCCATTCCATATTGAGATTTTCAAGAGTCATCTCAGATCATATCGTGACCTGCCAAAAAGATATGCCGAATATGGAACGGTGTATCGTTATGAAAGGAGTGGAGTGCTCCATGGGCTTACACGCGTCCGAGGCTTTACACAGGATGATGCTCATATATTCTGCCGTCCTGATCAGGTGGAGGATGAAATCAACAAGGCATTGGAGTTTTCGCTCTATGTATTACGTTCCCTGGGCTTAAATGATTTCAAAGCCTATTTATCTACAATGCCTGAGAAATACGTTGGCGATTCAGCCAATTGGGATATGGCTACAGAGGCCCTACGCCGGGCTATCGACGCGCATGAAATCCCGTATGAGGTGGATGAAGG
>DAINRK010000582.1:1419-3149 GCA_036741855.1 Anaerolineales bacterium | reverse complement strand
TTCTCCACTTCCTATCATTTGAGCGCCTGTGCTGCACCCGGCGCCTATTATGTAAGCAATGCGGATGGCAGTAATCGACAGGAGCTGATCAGCCCATCGTTGAAAGCCGCCATCGACCCGAGTAAGGAGTATTATCATGTTGGCTTAAGTTACGCCTGGAGCCCCGCAAACGACGCGCTGGTCATTTTTGGCAATGTAGTAGATTGCGATTTCAACAGTCCAACTGTTGGTCAGAGCATCGCAGGACCACAGATGTCCATCCTCGGGCTGGATGGAAATGAACGGCTTATCATTCCTGGCACTTTCTTCGGCATCAGCATGGATCGTACTGGAACGTTGATTGCGGCCGCACACTATCAAGACAATCAGGATCTGAATCCGATGCTGGAAATCTACTCCGCACAAACCGGACAACTGGCATTGACGTTAGGATCGGGTAGAAACCCACAATTTCAGCCTTGAAAGTTTGCTCTAGTTAGTTGTAGGGGCGACCCGCCCAGCAGGATCAATTTACTCGAAAATCCTGACGGGTCGCCCTTACGTTGGTAAGTTACTTTAGGGGAATCACCCATTTTAATAATTCTCACATAAGAGTATTATAGACTTAAGCAAAACTACGCTGACAGGGGCGGACACATGGACAGGAAAGTGAGTAACAGCATGAAATTAGAACCACGATCAGCAATTGCTGGCAAAGTAACCATCATCACCGGGGCATCTTCCGGTATTGGCGAAGCGACGGCAAGAGAGTTTGCCGTCGCTGGAGCTATCACGATACTGGCGGCAAGGCGCGCTGAACGATTGGAGCGGCTCGCGCAGGAAATCCGGGAGATGGGTGGTGTTGCTTTACCTGTGCCCACCGATCTGACCGATCCCCAACAAACTGCCAATCTTGTGACTGAGACTCTGGATAATTTCGGTCGCATTGACATCCTGGCAAATATCGCGGGCTATGGTCATTATGATTGGTTCGAAGAGTTGACCACTGAAAACCTGCGCAAGCCCTATGAGGTGAACATCATTGGTATGGCAGAACTGATTCGGCAGGTCTTGCCGACGATGAAATCTCAACGTTCAGGTTTCATCTTGAACATGAGTTCATATGCCAGCAAGATCGCCGTGCCTCCGTTGACTGTCTATGCCAGTACAAAAGCTGCTGTCGAAAGTTTAACGGATGGGCTCCGGCGCGAGTTGGCGCCGTGGGGTATCACAGTTATCAGAATTCATCCAAGTGCAGTGACAGGAACGGAGTTCAAAGAAAAGGCAATCGCCGATGGAGGCGTGACCTATCGAACCCTGCCAATAGGACGCGTGAGCCGCGAGCGTGTGGCAAGAGAAATCGTTCATCTCATCGAACACCCGCGCCGGTCACTTTTTGTCAGCCGATTGTATGATGTCGCTCTTGTTTTAGATGCAGTGTTTCCGGCGTTCGTCGATTGGAATAGCATCAACTGGGTGCGAGGCAAGCGCCGGAAGGAGATGTCATCTTCTACTGAACCTGCGCCAGTGACGTATTCAGATTACTTTTCACCCATTCCCTATGCAATGCTTACACTTGGTTTTGTTATTGCCAGAATGTTTTTGAAAAAGAATTCCAAACGTAATTCGCAATGACTGACATTGCAAAGATGAACCGACACCTGCACCTTTTATTTCTTATTTCCCTCGCTATGATGACGGGTTGCCAGCCGGCATTCCCCGAAGTGGGGCCTGCCTGGATCTCATATAAG
>DAINRK010000582.1:0-1409 GCA_036741855.1 Anaerolineales bacterium | reverse complement strand
GAGTTCAAGTATCCGACAGAAGCGAGAGTGGAAGTCACGATCGAAGATGTGGGTCAGGTCAAAGTCCATACAGCGATGGATGACCCGTTTCAGATAATGGTCAGAGGCGAATATTTGCCAGGAGAGGTGCTTTATTATCTGGATACAGCAGCAGTCGGTGAGCGGACAATTGGAGAGAACACCTGGTCTGAATACGTCCTGCCAGATGGGTATTGTGATGCAACTGTATGCTCACCACCTCTCTACGCGCTCCAAATGGAAGCAGGAAATATCCTCTTCACGATAACATTCTACTCTCAGAAAACCACCACTGAGTTGCAGGAAGAGATTCTCGCAACCTTTAGAGTGGCCCCCAACCCCTGACCTTTGTCATTTTCCAAACATATTGTTCAACAGAGGATGGATTGCCTCCCAATTTGGCGCTAGTACCTGCGCGCCGGCAGCAGTCTGAAAAGGAGTCACCATGTCACGCGTGATGGTCTGGCTGTTGACTCCAAACAAGACCGCGCGTAAGAGTGCAAACAATAGACGCGGCAATTGCCAGAGAGGAATGTTCGTATCGATCACCTGGAGTAGAGAGAAAATAAACTGAGGCAGCGTGCGCCAGTTGGATGGTCTGAGCGCTTTTGTAAACGCGGCAGATATCAGAATTTGGCTGCGCCGCATCCGACTGAAGTCATCACTGCTGCCGCGTTCACGCGCAAAGGCAAGTGCATCCAATCCATTTAGGTGATGTGTCCCCGCGGGTAAACCGCCCGTAGACTCATCAAGATAAATATCCACGCCGCCGAGTGCATCGACTGCAGAACTTAATCCATACATATGAATTACAGCATAATAATGAACAGGCACACCGAAGTTATCACGGATTGTCTGCATCGTCGCTCGCGCGCCTGAGCCGGGCTGGTTTGCCTCTGCAAAGAAATAGGCCGTATTGATGCGTTGTTCTCCCACATCGGGAATCGTGACCCATAGATCGCGCGGTATCGAAAGCATGCCAACGTAGGGTCGAAGCGGTACAATCGTGGTCAGGATGATCGTATCCGTGCGTCCCACAGCGCCGCGCTCGGGCGAGTCGTCTGTGCCGAGCAACAGGATGTTCGTACGTAAAGGCGCGATGAAATAGATCAGGACCAGCGCCAGAAACGACAGCAGCCAGAACCGCCTTCGTTTTCGTCTCGGTGCCGGGAGAGTCCGCACTTGCTGAAATTGATCCAGTCGGCGGGTAGCCTGAGTAATTTCGGACATAAGGCGGCATATTGTAATGATGCATGATGAAACGAACATGAGCAAGAAATGTCATTGCGAGGAGGGCGTTAGCCCGACGACACTTGCACCGCACTGCATTTGGTGCAGTGCAGGTAAGCAATCTCCCGCTAAACGGCATTAGCTCTTCGAGGAGAGTCATT
>DAINRK010000581.1:0-3150 GCA_036741855.1 Anaerolineales bacterium | reverse complement strand
ATATTGATTCGGCGCTGTCCCTATCGGCTTTGCGTCGGAAGTAACTGGAGATGCCTATCCCTGTGAAAAGGATGATGGCAGCTAAAGTGCGGAAGATGTTTTCGTTCATTTTTGTTTTCCTTTATTTTTGTCATTGCGAGGGCGATGCATGTTCGCCCGAAGCAATCTCACAATATACGGGGATTGCTTCGTCGCGGCGAACGCTCCTCGCAATGACATGAAATTATTTATTGCATTAATCTGGGCAATAGTCGCCCAGTCTTTTTCATGTAGTCTCGATATTGTTCGCCAAAATACTCGATCATGAGAGATTCTTCAAAACCGATGCGTGAGGCAATATCCAAAACTGTCATTCCAGCCCAGGTAAGTCCGATCAGCCAGTTGGATGAAATAAACAGAGTCGAACCCAGGACGAGAATGAAGGCGGTGTAGATGGGATGCCTGATGAACTGATAAGGTCCACTGGTAATGAGCGCCTGTTCCTTCATCATTCGCGGGGTATCGCTCCAGCTTTCTCCAAGCGTGACCTGTGCCCATTGGAGGAGTGCAAATCCTATGAGTGCGATGCATATTCCCAGCCATCGCAACCAAAGCGGGAAAGACAAGGATGCCCACGAGAGCCATTGCGGATTTATTACATAAGCAATCATCGCCACGAACCCGATGAGGCTTAACACTTCAGCCAGTTTCGTTATGAACCCTTTTTCGCGTTTTTTCAACGTGTCGTTTTCAGGTCTTGCAGCCTTTTTTGTGTAATATCCACGATGTGCAATGAACGCAACAATTAGTATTGGCAATATGAGCCTAAAAATATTTTCAGTTTGCATTCTTTCTATCTTTCTTCGATGAAAATCTTGCTCGTTATGTTCAGTCCGAGTACAGTCGTTTTGCGTCCGACCTTTATTGTCAGGTTATGATCATAATGTGAATAATCTTTTACTTCGATGTGCGCGCCAGGGACGAGACCCAATTCATCGAGATGGCGAAGCAGGTCTGGGTCTGCAGCCTTGACACGTTGAATCGTGGCAGTCTGATTGGGTCTCAGTGCGGAGAGCGGTGTCGAATCTTCGACTGGCATTTTCAAATCTGCAGTGGGGATGAGTTCGCCATGCGGATCGCGCATGGGATGTCCCATCGCCGCGGCGATGCGCCGCTCGAAATCCTCAGAGATGACGTGTTCGAGTCTCTCCGCCTCTTGATGAACTTCATCCCATGAATAGCCTAGTGTTTGCACCAGCCACGCTTCAATCAAACGGTGATGACGGATCACTTCAAGCGCAGCTTTCTTTCCATCTTTTGTGAGCGTTACGCCTTGATGTTTTTGATATTCGACTAAAGCAGGTTTTGCCGAGGCAAGTTTTTGAACCATGCCTGTCACTGACGGTGGGCTGATGTTCAGTTTCTTTGCCAGCGCGTTCGTACTCGCAGTTTCACCGTTTTCGGTGAGCTCGTATATATTTTTTAAGTAATCTTGAATTGAAATTGTTATTGTTAGAGTTTGTTCCATATACTTACTTTCTTTACAGCACTCTGAGCCGCTTTGCAGCGAAAAGTCTCATTGGATTTGAAAGAGATTCTTCGTTCGCTCCGCGCTCTCAGAATGACATGAAACTTATCCATTCCAAAGCGTGATTGTTGTCAGCGCGAAGAATGCCATAAACGCGATGTTGAAGCCCGCGCCTTCGGCTCCATCTCGAATGAATTGAGGCAGAATGCGTTTGACCACCAGCCATGCCATTGTCATTGTCAATGGGTTAACCGCTGCCATCCATACGGGGAAGGCTGTGTTGCCTGAGGCAACCAAGATCGAAAACATGATGGATGCAATGATGATAAGTATCAGAACAGGCGCGTAGCTAATGATCAACACTTTTTTATGTCGATTGATCATGTCTACGACCACGGCCTGTGAGCCCACTTCGACCCTGTTCAATGCATGGATATATTCACCCATGTAATAAAACGTTCCGTGCACAAACGCACCAATGATGGATGCGGTGGCAAATAATATGACAGTTGCCAGTACAGCCGACGCGTTGGCGCCGCCGAGACCTTGATACACCTGCCAAATGCCAGCAAGAACCAGAGGAGTTGCGAATACTCCAAGCAACGCGCCCCAGATCATACGGTTAGGAGAAAGCACGACCATCTTCTCTGCATCCGAAAGTAGTTTTGCAAATGGCTTGAGCTTGGGGTAATCATCGAGATTTACTTTGCTCGCAAGCAAGAGCACATCACCTATTGCATATAAGAATGCACCGAAGAGGGCAAGTAAACCAGTGATGCGTAGGGGAGTAATGATGGTTTCCATTTTTGTTTCTTCTATATTCATATGTTAGTACGAGAGCGTTCGTTGCTTGTCCAAACTATCGTTTGCACGTTGGTAGAGACTGCTACCTCGCTTGCGGCTCCTCGCAGTAACACTATTTAATAAGTAGTCCTGTTACCCAAAGCAACAACATGCCAGTTACAACGCCGCTGAAAACGGTCATTGGCATCGCTTCGCGTTGAGTATCCTTTTGGATTAGTTTCGCAATCTCATATACAACTTCGAAGATTGCGCCTGTGCCAATGGCAAGGAAAAGTACTGCCAGGATTGGGGAGGGCGAATATCCGCCAATCCATGCACCGATAATGGCGGGGCCGCCGCCGATCAGACCCATAATGGCAAGTCTCCCAAGGCTTGGTCTATCTCGCAATACAGGCGCAATGATGCCCAGACCTTCTGTAATATTTTGAATGATAAAGCCAACGACAAGGAATGTTCCCAGCGCGATCTCGCCGACGCTATATGCTGCGCCGATAGCGAGTCCTTCGCCAAGGTTATGGAAACCGATGCCGACTGCGATCATGAAAGCGATTGCGAGTCGCCGGTCAGATTCACTACCTGCTATAGACGTTTGTTGCTTTGAAATTGCATCCAGCAATAGGAACGTTGCCACTGCACCGATGCCCACCAATCCAATGCCTTGAAATGGACCAGGAACCTCTGCTGCAAATTCCAGGGCTTCTGCTATCGTGTCGATTCCGAGAAAGATGAGTAAGCCAGCTGTCGCTGCCATGAGGAAGGTCATTGTGCGACGACCGAGAGTCCGCAGCGCAGGGAACCAAAATATTCCGAGAAAGAGAGGAATCACGCCGACATATAGG
>DAINRK010000580.1:0-3183 GCA_036741855.1 Anaerolineales bacterium | reverse complement strand
GTGGTCCAAATCGCTTTTCCTTCGCTGTCCAGGACGGCAAGGGCACCACTATGTGAGGCTGCCGCGAGGTGGATGGCCCCGCCAATCCTTGCATCATCCATCCCACGAATTTCTTCACTTCCAACAGAATACGACCAAAGTGGCTGACCATCCAAACTCAAAGAGAGGAGATTGCCACTTGAATCACCCAGCACAATTTGAGCACCCGGTGGGAATCGAATGATCGCAACGCGAGCAGGCAGCCCAATGTTCAGACTCTCGGTGAGAGTTGATTTTTCACCGTTGACGATTGTGTCAACCGAGTAACCCAAATCTCCAAGATAAAAAACAACAATGTCCTCCATCCCATCCGCGTTTATATCTGCAAGTGTAGTTTTGGGATATTGATAGTCCTGGCTGAAGAGCGTAGCTCCGCTGCCATCGTACACACTGACGTTCGTGGTGTTTTGAATAAATAGCTCATCCTGATCATCGCCCATCACATTGATCACATTCATGCTCTCAGCTGTAGAGTAAGGCTGAGACCATACCATATCACTGCCAAACTTTTCCGCAGTCACTACACCACTGAATGCGAACAAACCCGAAACAGCCATAACAAGACAAATCAATACAAACGCTACAACAAACGGAATAATTTTGCGACTCATTATGATGCCGCCTTTCTTTTCAAGAGGGCATAAGCAGATTGAAGGATGCTGAGAATATTTTCGTCCTCCACTTCTTCAAACGGAGAGTTGGCAACGAAGTTAATTATGCCGCCATCCGTGCTCAATTGGCTGATAGTGAACTTTCCGACGTTCAACCCTTGTTTGAAGGTGGGGCTCGATGATTCGATTTTGTATAACTCAGGGTTAACAACAATCCGCACTTTAAGATCCTGTTCACTGCCTTTATATTTTTCAGGCTTCATCTTCATTTTGCCGCTGATACGACTACGTTTCCAATACGATTTGCGCTTCTTCGATTTTTGAATTGCAGAAATACGCAGGATGTTTCCATCGTATAGCTTGGCTTTCAGGGCGAGCCATTCGTCGCGAAAATATTCGGTCGTGCGATCCTGTGAATCTTTTGCAGTACGCGCAACTTTGGTGGGGAGCAGGGACCCTGTCAGATCGAGATGACCCAGAAAAGTGGAGCCAGGCCGGAGGTCGTCTCGGAGCGTGTGCAGGATTTTTTTCGTCCCATTATATCGAGGTGGAAAATCCTGTGAGTCGCTTTTACGAAGACTTCTTGCCATCACAATTGCTGCAATCCAAAGCGCGATTCCGCCTGCTGTGAATATGAGGGAAAAATAACCCAGAACATCAAATACCAGGTCGATAAGAATTAGGCCCACGCCACCAAAAAAAATTATCAAAGGGACCCAGCGCCACTTGTCACCGGCTGTTTCGGTCTTTTGCACATTGGCTTTCAATTTTTCCATGCCCTGAATAATGGATTCTGGTTTATCCGCGAGGGAAAGGTATACAGGCAGCAGATCTTTCTTGCTGGCGATGTTAGTAGAAGGCGTAACTTTCTTGCGAGCCGTGTTGAGCAAATAAAAAAATAATATCAGAGCCACGACGAGAAGCGCACCGCCCGCGCAAAGAAATGTTTCCATGTAGTCTCCGGTGAATTAGGATAGAGTTATTTTGCCTTCTGAGATGGCTTGATCAATTACACCCTGGAGGTTGCCAAACAGACCTGCCATCCATTGAAACTGCCCGCGCACTTCCTCGCTTACCGCTGGCTGGGGGCTGCTCATCGTAATCAGAAGTCTGGTTCCATTTTCCGATGGGATGAGCCTGCGCGTTTGATAGTATTCGATGTTCCCAAAGGGTTCCGCCCGTTGGCGAATCGTGTAATATTCGAATGGCTTCCAATCAACCATTCTTGCATAAAAGTGACTTTCTCCGTGAGCACAATGAAATTGAGCTTCTTCACGAATACGCCCTCCCATTTTGTCTGTCCTTTCAGCAGCGTCGAGCATCAACATTTGTGCTTCAAGCGACGGAGTATTGATGATTTCCCAGACCAGGGCAGGTGGATAAGGCACATCGACTTCAAAAGATACCCAAGCTCCCTCTTTAGGGATAAAGTGTCGTTTGCGATCCTGTACACTCTTCCAAACGGACTGAAGGTCGAACACCTCCATTTGTACTTCCCCAAGGTGTTCATACGTCTCAGTATGCTGAATGAGAGGCTGGCTTAACTCAGAAAGATGTAGTGCTTTTGCTGCGGCTTCACTGAACAAGGCGTAAGCTTTTATGCCTGTTTGTTCGATAACATGGTTCTTTAGCATACGGTGCGGGACGATCACATCAGCCCCGAGCAATTCTTCTCGGTCCCCAAGCTTTTGAATGATGTATTCACCGTAATGAACGCACATTTTCAAATCTAGTTTATTTATGTTCCGGCATGCTTTGCAGGGACAGGTGGTATTGAACTGCATTTGTTGTAAGGTTTCCAAAAATACAATATATAGATTTTCCAACGTTTCCAGAAAACTCTGCGGGTTTACAAAACAGGCCTCGGGTGTGTACATGAATATCGCATCCCCGCGAAACCCCGAGAGCTTTAGCGGGAACTGGATTTGTTTCAACTGTGCGTCAAAGAGACTTTGCAGAATCTCGTGCGCGTGATCCAGTTCGGATTCCGTCAGATATTCAGTGTAGCCCGAAATGTCCGTAATGATAAAGTAGCCTTTGTCAGCCATTTTTACTTTTTATATCATTGCGATGGTGATACTTGCCCATTTGGTTCAACTTCCGTCGTACTGGCGGAGACTGTTTCATTGCTGACGCTGCGGTTCAATAGTGTTTCATCGGGTGTGAAGGTGATTTTTCCTTCTTCGATTTGTGATTGAATGGCAGCTGGAAGCCGTTCATAGCCTTGTCGTGCCGCCATTTCCAAAAATTCACGGAAGCCTTCGGGCGCTTCCAGCTCGGGTTTGCTGACGAGAACCATGAATTTCGTTTTCGTTCCATCATATTGCAAATTGATGGTGCGATGATATTCCAACCCCGCGACATTTTGATATACCGTGTAGTACTGGAAAGGTTTCCAATCTACGACCTTGTTGAAAAAATCGCCGCTTGAGTGAGCGCAATGGAATTTCGATTCTGGTCTCGTACGTCCACCGAGGTTGTCCACCCGCTTTACATATTCCAATCCCAACAACGGACCTTCCAGGGCAGGTGT
>DAINRK010000579.1:0-3183 GCA_036741855.1 Anaerolineales bacterium | reverse complement strand
TTGAGCGAGGGAAATATATGGAGTCGTCCAACGAAAGATCCATTTGGCATCCTCGGGTGCGACATTGATACAACCATGAGAGCGTTTCTCACCAAACGCATTATGCCAGAAGGCACCATGAATGGAGATCCCATCGCCGCTGATCATTGTTGTCCAGGGCACTGCAGGCGTGGAGTAACCCGTCTGAAAATTTCCAGCGGTCATGTTCAGCGATATGATCTTCCAATGTGTAAGCAGATTGCCCACCGGTGTGGCCAGCTTGTCGCTTAGTTGTCCCGTTTCAGGATCGTAGTTCAATCCACTGGAAATGCGACAGAAGTAGACTTCTGTGCTCCCCTCATAACAGGATAACGTTTGATAATCCAGATCGGCTTCGATCCTTTTGTCATTTGGGTCAACATCCGGGTTGATGGGTGCGACATCTTCTTCCGTCAACACTTTGAAGGCTGCGCCATCTGCCCAGAAGAACTCTCCAGAGGCACCATAGCCATAACCGTGTCCATTGGCATCCTCGTTCCAGCGATATTCCGGAAAGCCATTATTCGTGCGGACCTGGTCGATCCAAACCACCTGACCATAATACAAACGCGGGGGGAAATTATAAAGGATATGATCCTGCATCCAGGGTGAAGCCACTACACCTTCAAGGGTCAAATCGACATACGGAACAGTCACCTCAGCCCAAAAACCTTGCTTTCCCGCGGGCTTCTCTGTGATAGGCGTGTTGGGAAGGTTACGGGTTGGCTGGAGGACGGAAGCATAAATAAAGCCGTTTGGGGTTTCAACATATCGTTGGTTGGTCAATCCGCCAATAACATTCCCAAGCACCTGACGATTCCATTCCACCAGTGTATCTGCATCCAGTTTGGCAATGGACGTATTTATGCTCGGGTCATTCGTTGGGCTGTTACGAAGATCGATACCAGGGTCAACGACACGTCCGATAATTTCGCTCTTTGGGAAATCTGGCAATCGTTTGGGTCTGGATAAATATGCAAGGTTAAGGGCGCCATATCGATTGAATGCCAATGCGCCCAGGCCCGCTCCGGCAATTTTTAGAAAATCACGTCGAGTTAAATTTCGATTCATTCCTTCACCAAGAAATGTCATTGCGAGGAGCTATTCGTTGGCGACGAAGTAATCTCCTCAAAACAGGAGATTGCTTCGCCCCTCGCGGGGCTCGCAATGACATAAGATATGTTAAGGATACCTGCAAACTAGGGGCTAGTCAACGCCACTGTTAAAGGGGATTAATCTGACAGAAATTCTTTCAAAGCCCGCAGGCAATTTACACTCACTTTGTGAGCCACATTGTCTTCACAATAGGTCACCACAGCACCAGCCTGTTCGAGCAAGCCAATCGAAGCGTGCGCGCGATCCATTGGCACCGTTTCATCTTTGGTGCCGTGTGCCACAAATATTGGTTTGCCCTCCAATGGACGCTGCGAGATGAGTGCTTCTAACCCGCTGGGAACAAACCCTGCGAGAATTCCCACTTTCCGAATTCGATGCGGATAGAGGAAGGCAAGCACATTCGACATTGCACCACCCTGGCTGAATCCTATTACATCGAAGGTGCTCGAATCAATCCCCACCGACGCGGAATAGGCGTCGACCAGGCGGATCAACGCTTCGGCGCTTTCCCTAAGCCATTCGAGGCTGGGCCCATCTAAATTCCCGAACTGAGGCGGGCGCCAGGAATATCCTCCTGCGTCAGCGACATTAGGAGCGCGCGGCGCCACAGTCCAATAGTGAGCAGGCATATCACGCGCGAAGACCCACATCGAATTTTCGTCGCCAGTGATTCCATGGATCATCAATAAGAGTCGCGGCGCGGGATTCGTTGATTCCTGAATGCGGAGAGTCCAGCCTTCAAATTGAATCAATTCAGTTTCAGGAACGGTTTGCACGTTGATGTATCCAATCCAAAATTGCTAGAGATAGGATGATCAAAACAATTGGTGAAAGACCGGCCAGCAGGCACAGCAAACCTGTCACTGCCGCGCCGGGACCGTAAATATAATAGATCAAGCCAACGCCAACCATCAGCAGGATCAAAACTGCGCCCACTCCGAGACGGACGTTGGTCTGCCGCGCATATTTCCGTAGATCGCGTGTCATTTTTATAATCCGATCCTACGCCTTAAACGCTTTCTCCAAATAAATATCTTTTTTAGTTCAGGCAAGGCTTCGTCCACTGCTGCCTCACCCATTTGCACGACTTCATGCACATTTACACGATCCAGTGTATCGATACTAGTCACGTGTGGACGAATGATTGCATCTGGCTTGTCCATTTCAAGCCGGTATTCCGTAACGGCGCGAGTAACAATATCAAATGAACGCATAAAAACATCCAGCGCCTGTCCATATCTCATTTTACCCACTCTTGCGATAAACCGAAGAGGGAGATATTCAGGCAATGGAATATTCCACGCTTGCGCCGGATTGCCCATTTGAATCGTTAAGACCACGGCCAGCACCGGCAGCTTTGGTGCGAGTGAACGCGCCGCAACGACAGGCACAGGATCCAGCGTTCCACCATCCACAAGTTCAAAACCATCAACACGGCGCGCAGGAAATACACCAGGTATAGCAATGGCTGAAAGAATGGCTTCTATCAAGGAGCCTTTTGAGAGAAATACCTCTTTTCCACTATTCAAGTCGGTCGCAGTAAGTATACAGGGCAGTATCAGATCCTCGAATGTACGGTCTCCAATTACCTCTTCTAGAAAGGCAGTCGTACCTGCCAGTCCAAGCAGGGATGAAGTATCCTTTGAAATATGACCATACAACTGAGACTGGTCACGGGATGCAAACATCTCTTCGATTTCATCAGGCGAATATCCCAATGCATAAAAGACAGCTACAAGCCCACCAAAACTTGTGCCTGCTATTGCTTTGATATGAAAGCCTTGCTGTTCAAGACGGCGAATGACACCGATGTGGGCATTCCCTTTTGACCCGCCCCCACCGAGAGCGAGAGCAATATCCATTGTATAAGAACTCATATAATTGGTTGAAAAATCTTCAATCTAGCTGTATAGTATTAGAAACTCAAGAAATATTCTATACATGAATTCCCGTATGGATCACATGTGTTTTTTGTGTTATTCCTAAACCACAGATGCGATTTACGCTCCAAAACTTCCTGCTAGTCAACGCGCCAACCTTTTGAAAAAG
>DAINRK010000578.1:0-3201 GCA_036741855.1 Anaerolineales bacterium | reverse complement strand
ATATGAAAGATATCTAAGATTATAGATTAATTAGAAAATCCCCCCGCAAAAATCTGCGCAGATGGTTCATGCAGTTGTGGAATCAGTACGAAAGGTATTGTCACATGAAATAAAGTAGTTGATAAGAAAAGGGTTGCCAGTTGGCAACCCTTTGAACTACTTAACGACCCCCCATTGGGTGAAATTGATTTATGGATTCAGATAAGAGTTAATGAAATCCAGAACATCCTGTCTATCTGTGCGGAATACACCGCCGGTACCGGCACAATTGCCGTTCAAACCAAAAGATGTAATACCCGCAACAACACGGCTATCACCCAGGAAATTGGCGCCACCCGAGTCTCCGAAGCATGTGCCGCCTGTGTGATGATTGTTGGACAGCAGCATGGAGAAGTCGCCTACGATACCACCGTTGATCTGGTTCAGTTTGGGGTGAGCTACATAACGCGTTCTGGTGTTGCTCGCCAGGAAGGAGGCCTGGGTCGGGAAGCTTTCCTGCAAACCATAGCCAACAGAAGTAAAGCTAACGTCCTGCAAGCCGCGTTTTGTCTTGAATACGTCGAATTGGTTTACAGAAGGAAGCGTGCCATACTCACTCGTGACAGAGACTGGGACGCCAGGGGACTGGAGGACAACCACACCAACGTCATGGACAAAGAATGGAGCGGTGGGGTAAAGTGGATGCGCGGCCCACGAAACTGCTTCCACACTGTTCAAGCCTCCAAACGGGTAATTATTGGTGATGCCTCCTCTACCAGCTTCAACGTCCGAATCCCAGAAGACTCGCATGCCACTGAATTCACCAGGGGCTCCGGCGCAATGTCCGGCAGTCAAAAGGACCGTTGCGGAAAGCAAGGTGCCACTACATCGAAATGCGGGGGCACCGTTTACTTCCATCAGTAAGAGCACTACATACGGATGGGCATTACCATCCAACTCCCCATCAGTAACTGCACCCACCGGGCTAACAGCGGTGGCCAGGATTACAAGCACCGAGAAAAGAACTAAAAGCATTTTTTTACGCATATTATTTCTCCATTGAATTTATTTGAATTCAGAAAGCAATCTATGTGAGTCGGGTGTGAAGATAATCTTGAATTGCACCTCCTTTGCAAATCGTAAATAAAACTCCCGAAGCATAAAGAACTTCGGCGGTCATAGGTCTACCAACCTCTACGCATCAGGTTGGTAGACCCATGACTTTGCGCCCCCGCCTCGCGACGGGTTTCCCTTTTCGAGCCTAATAACATTATATAAACCTTTTTGGAAAAGGCAAGAAAATATCATGTTATTTTCATTAGTGAAGGTTACAGATTCGACAAACATTAAATGATTGTACTAATTTTGGAATGCACAGAAACAAAAGACAGGCTAGGAGAAGAACTACTAGCCTGGTTGCTACTTATTGATTCTGATGAAATAAAAAATCCCCCGCAGTTCTTCTGCGAGGGATTCGAGTTCATAGAAATTAGGAATATCCAATTATGGGGTGGCAGCAATTGCTGCATCTACCTGGAGCAGTCCAGATCCGACTGCATCACAGGGGGTACCCTCGCAGTCTGTATCCCAGCTCATCGTAGCCACAACGGTGTTATCCAAGATTGTCTGGCTTCCGCTGGCAGGAATGGTTAACGCGGTAGTCTTCAATATATTCTCGACTTGAGCTTGTGTCAAACTTGAATTCTTTTCGAGAAGTAATGCTGCGGCCGATGTAACGTGAGGTGCTGCCATCGATGTGCCACCAACATAGAAGAAGTTGCCTGGATTCCCTCCCGCAAGATCACCGATACCACTCGACCACCAGGGCAGGTGGCTATAGTTAAAATCTCCGGGGAACGGGCCGCGCACCCAGGAGCCTGGAGCCAGCACATCAAGTTCCTGTCCTGCAAATTCGCGACTACTGAAGTCTGTTACATAAACGTCACTTACCGCGGTTGGATCGGTTACTTCACCAGTACCAGGGAGCAGC
Source organism: Anaerolineales bacterium (assembly GCA_036741855.1). Taxonomy (GTDB): domain Bacteria; phylum Chloroflexota; class Anaerolineae; order Anaerolineales; family Villigracilaceae; genus Defluviilinea. The sequence goes on along the minus strand of DAINRK010000578.1, from coordinate 1,232 downwards.
GGTGGTGTGAAATCCCCACCGTCTTGCAGCCACCACATACGATAGCGGTTGGCAACTGCTACGGAAGTACCAGGCTTCAGCCATTCATGGATCCATCCAGAGGCTCCAGCGGAGATGACTTGTGGGTAAGCGCCAGGCCAGCCCATTCCAGCCTCACCATCATTACCTGCCGAAGCTACCACAATCACACCCGCGGCAATGGCGCGATCTATCGCATCTTCAATCTCATCAGATGGGCTCGAATCGCCCAGGCTCATGTTAATTACAATCGGTTTATAGCCAGCATTCGCCAAGCCGGTCACATAGTCAATTCCAGCAGCCACCATCCCGTTCGTTCCAAACACTACAGGATGAGCAGGGGTCGGGCCTGGATCTGTGCATTTGGGCAGAGCAGGCACTTGATAATCCGACAGCACTTTGACCGGGATAATGGTCACATCGGGAGCAATGCCGCGCACGATGATAGGCGGGAGAGGGAAGCCTTGAGCAGCATCTGTGTTGCTGCGGTAGAAATAGCCCAGAATGGTGCTTGCAACATGTGTCCCATGGCTAGAACCGGTGGAACCCACCCAGGTTGTCTGACGCAAAGGACCAACTGAGATATCGTATTGGCATTGATTCCCAGCTGCTTTGAAAGTGACAGATTGATCAAACCCAGTACCCAGATTAGTGGCAACTCTTTCCCTCGGAAAGTAATCGCTCCAGTTGGGTACCAGGCCGGTATCCAATACAGCAACATAAACCCCTGAGCCTGTCTCGGAAACAGACTCAATATTGATCATATCCGAATCCCAGGTACTATATCCTCCAGCAGTGGTTGTGACGTCGCCAAAAGGATTCCCGGCGGCCGCTGAAGTAAAGGTTATAGCGAGCATAGCAATTACTGTGAACGTTACCTGAACAAAACGTTTCATCATTTATTCTCCTTAACGGTGATTTATTGAGAAGTGTGAATACATCGTGTTTATCTGAATTTCTATGTGTTCGGCAAAACCTCCTTTAATAGTTCGAAAGATTTGCACCGAACGCTTGGTTCAGCAGTCTGGTAGTCGTCTCCTTGCTCAAGCTCGGTGTAGCGTTTCGAACTTAAGAATATTATATAAAAGTTTTTAGAAAGGAGAAGAAAGATTCATATGATTCTCATTAGATAAAGTTACAGTTGTTGTGCTTAATAATTACATCAATTTCAGAATAGTCCCACATAACAAAAGACAGGCTGGCAGTTCTTCTGC
>DAINRK010000577.1:1600-3222 GCA_036741855.1 Anaerolineales bacterium | reverse complement strand
AGATAGGTGTGATCTTGAAGGACACATGATGTCCTTGGTGCAGCAAACGCTAAACGCAATACCAGCAGTCCAGGCATTCACCAGAGAGAAGCTGGAACACGCCCGCTTCCGCAGATGCGCTGATGAGACCATAGCAGCCCATCAGCGTGCTATCTTTGCGGATATGTGGTTTCAACTCTTCGTCGGCTTGATCACATCTGTAGGTATGGGCGCGATTATGTGGCTAGGCGCACGGTACGCCCTCGAAAGTAAGGTGAGCGTCGGAACTATCCTCGTATTCCTCTCCTACCTTGGCTCCCTCTATGGACCTCTCAATGCGATCACTTATACGGCTTCTACTTTTCAAAATGCGGCTGCCAATGCGGATCGGGTAATAGAGATCCTAGACACCCCGCCTGGTGTATGGGACTTGCCTGATGCTCAAGAAGCTCAGCTGAGAGGACAGATCCGCTACGAGGCCGTGACGTTCGGCTATGAGCCTGATCGACCCGTGCTGAAAGGCATCTCGTTCGAAGCTAAGGCCGGGGAAGTCATAGCGATCGTTGGCCCTACTGGTGCTGGCAAGACGACCCTCGTCAATTTGCTGGTGCGGTTGTTCGACCCTTGGTCCGGGCGTATAGTAGTGGATGGTAATGACCTGCGCCACTTACGTATTGACTCGCTACGGCAGCAGGTGGCAATAGTCTTCCAGGAATCCTTCATCTTTCCGCTCACCGTAGCAGAAAACATTGCATACAGCAAGCCAGATGCCACGCGGGAGGAGATCATAGCGGCCGCGGTAGCAGCCAACGCGGACGACTTCATCCAGCAGTTGCCTGCAGGGTACGACACCGTCGTCGGTGAGAGAGGGGAAACACTCTCTGGAGGACAGAAGCAACGGCTGTCTATCGCTCGTGCGTTTCTAAAGGGGGCTCCCATTTTAATTCTCGATGAACCAACTTCCGCCGTAGATGCCCGGACGGAGTCCCTGTTGCTGGACGCGCTGGGCCGACTGATGAAAGGCCGCACCACGTTCATCATTGCTCACCGGCTTTCCACGGCTCGGAACGCAGATCGGATCTTGGTAATGGACTACGGCAAGATTGTGGAGGAAGGCCGGCACTTGGAGCTCATGGCGCTGGGTCGACTTTACGCGACGCTTTACCGTCAGCAGCAAGAAATTGCCCGGCACGAGCCACTGCTGGATATGGTAGGAGAACAGCTTCAGACATGAGCAGTAAGCAAGAAACTGCCGCTATGAGCCGATCGAATCACAGTACGAACGACGCCAAAAACAAAGTAGCTATATGTGGGTATGACTGGCATTTATGATAAATTGAGTGCCCGGGGTCTTATGGGTGTAATTGCCCTAACCTAAACGATCACCAGCTAAAAGCTGATGGGTTCAAAAGCTTTCGGCAGACTTAACTCCCGAATGCAGTGCTGTTAAGGTACTGAATTTTTCTGCTTATAATTCAACAGGTTAGAATTTATAGTACAAACAATCCCTATGAAAAACAGCCTTTCAAATCAATAGTTTCCTAATAGGACCTTAACAGGGGTAACTTGTAAGGGCACACGTATGAGGTCTTGTTTATGGCAGCAATCCTAGTAGGCGGAGAAAAGGGCGGGACAGGGAAGAG
>DAINRK010000577.1:0-1590 GCA_036741855.1 Anaerolineales bacterium | reverse complement strand
AAATAAGCCTTAAGAAAAACGGGCTTTAGAATCAATAGTTTCCTAATAGGACCTTAACAGGGGTGCTCCCGAATGAAAGAGAAAACGGCTGAAAGCCGGTGGTTTGAAATCACGGGCCAAGCGCCTTTCGGGCGGGCTAAAGCCACCTTTTGGAAAATCAATACACAGCATGGTCACAGCACCATGTCGAATAGATTTTAGCCTATTTGATACTGACGAGTTTGACTGCTTGTCTTACACTATTGCCTCAGAGAAGAATGTTCTGTAACCGACTGCATTGCAATGGCTTACAGCTAAATTGCGGCTTATAGTGCAAGTATTGGGTTGGGGCTTAGTACTAGATTTTGGACTAGGCACCATCGTCTTGCGTATCTTTCCACACTTTTAGCAATACCTTCGTCAAATCGAAGATGAGATAGGCCGACTGCATCGTCGACCTACATGGGACAGGGCGACCGAGCCCCGTGTAGACTATGGATTCCCCAATCCCAATCTACACGAGGAGCAACCGCCCATGCCCGACATTATGGTCCTTTTAGCGTGCTTAAGCCAGTGCGTTGAGCCCACCCCGTTGCGCCAACTGGGTCGGGTGATCGAGGCGATGCTGTCCATGAGCGGTCGGGTGACCATGCGAGGCCTGTCCCGCTGGTCCGGCAAAGGCGGCAGTTACCGGACGATCCAACGTTTTTTCAATGCCAGCTTGAATTGGCGTCATCTCAACTGGCTTCTCATTCGCCATCATGTGTTGGACGCCGATGATGTCGTCTTGATGAGTGGGGATCATGTGGTGGTGACCAAATCGGGCAAGATGACCTATGGCTTAGATCGGTTTTTTTCGTCTCTGTATGGGAAGACGGTGCCGGGCCTGTGTTTTCTGAGTTTATCCCTGCTGAGTGTCAAGCGCCGTACGTCTTACCCGGTCATGACCGAACAAGTTGACAAGCCCTCCGATGCGTTGGTTCAAGAGCCATCCAAGCAGAAGGCCAGTGGCCGACGAGGACGGCCGAAAGGGAGCAAGAATCGTAACCGTCGCGAGGTGGAACTGAGTCCATCGCTTGGTTTCATCCAAGAGCATATCAAGAGGTTGCTCGAGCAGATCGGCGATGCCTTCAAGGTCGTGTACTTTATTTTCGATGGTGAACTCGGTCATAACGATGCGATGCACATGGTAAGACAGGTGGGTCTACATCTGGTCTCGAAGCTTCGGTATAATTCCGCTCTCTATTTTCCCTATGATGGCCCTTACTGCGGGCGTGGACCACGGCGCAAATATGGCAAGAAGCTGGACTATAGGAATATTCCGTCTGCATACTTGCAGGCCACGTCGATTGATGAAGGGATAGAGACCACCATTTACCAGATGTCTCTCTGGCATAAGAAGTTTGCCGAGATGCTGAATATTGTCGTCATCATCAAAACCAATCTGCAAACTCACAAGACCGCTCATGTGGTGCGCTTCAGTAGTGATGTGATGTTGGGGTATGATCACTTGATCGACTATTATCGACTGCGCTTCCAACTGGAGTTCAATTTTAGAGACGCGAAACAATACTGGGGACTCGAAGACTTCATGAATGTCAACGCACGGCC
>DAINRK010000576.1:0-3227 GCA_036741855.1 Anaerolineales bacterium | reverse complement strand
CGAATGGAGCGGTCTAAATCCATATCCAAATGTCCAGTCGAGAAAAATCGTTTCGAGAATCTGAACCGCGATGTGTTTATCCCTGCGTCGTATCCCACTCTGCCAGTAGGAAATATCGTTAGCAGTAGCAACCTCACCCTGCTCGAGAAAGTTTATCTTAAGTTCAGAAAGACTTTCAACAGAATTCTGAGGAATAAGAGTTGATGGGTTGAAATTTGGCATGATCAAAACTTCAAATTGCTGGCCGCTTAAGTCCCACTGGCCTCTCTCGAAATTCGCGTTGGTCAAATCGAGGATGGTGAATGCAGCGTTGGTAAACTGTACAGCATCCTCTGATGAATTTCGACGGAAGACAGCATCGTTGAAAAGCACCGTGTTTTCAAAGACTGCTTCGATAAAATAGACCTGGCCAGTGAAACGCGCTCTCGAAAAAGAAACGTCTGCCTGCAATAGTGGATCAGTGCTTTGGGTCGAGCGCAACATCGAGAAGTTTGCCATCTCAAAGAATTGCGCATCTGAGAAATCGATCCCGTTGGAAATTTTGGCATACACAAAGGACGTGGAATGGTCGAATATGGCGTTGCGGAAAAATGCGCCGTTTCGAAAAGTCGCATCCGTGAAATTTGCTCCGGACCAGAAATGAGTATCCTCAAAGTGTGCGAATTCTTCAAAAGTGGCCCCGGTGAAGTCCACGCTTCCTGTAAATTGACTGCCGCGCAAATCCACTGGCGACTCGAATGTCAGAACAGACTCATCGTTTCCATTGTAGGCGATCAAAGAACCGTTGAAATATGAGTGGCTAATTACCAGCGCGCCAGGTACGATAATCTCTGACTGCTGATCCGTGCGTAAAAATGTGAGATCCAGGTCCCCTTCAATCGTAATCCCGTCGAAGTTGACTGGCTGGCCCGCGCGTAGACAATCCAAAATTGCCTCTGGCTTTATCCGGTGGGTACCAGGATTGGTGGAACAGGTCAAATTGGATTGTGCACGAGCGGGCAGGGGTACAAGTAGTGCGATGCCTGCCAACGCGCCAACGAACAATATATTCTTTAGTCGTTGCATCGGAATGGTTCTAAAAGGTCGAGTTCCATTTATAAGGCAACGTTTGTGCTGGTACGATCAACTCCACTAATGGAATTGATCCGCAGCAATGTATCTAGGAATGCATTTGAATCTGACGCCTGCACCCAGGCGATCGCATCCACTTGCCCGGTTACAAGATATGCGAATCCCACATTATTAGTATTTGCGATCTTTTTGAGGATTGCGGTGGGCTTGCTAGTGCTTTGGCTATTGAAGAAGATGCTGACAAAACCGTTCATGGAATGTTTCTCCTGTGGATTGAAATCATTGATGTATCTGTTCCAATTAACGCCTGGATTTGAAAAATTCTGTCATTGCTGGTCTTGAACTTCGACTTCAATCTCTAAACTTCAATCTCCCCGTTATAATTCCAGTCTATGTTCGAATTTACTGTCACTGCCAAAAACAATCGTGCCAGGGCGGGAGTCTTCACCACGCCTCATGGCGACCTCCTCACGCCGGTCTTCGCGCCGGTTGGCACACAGGCGACAGTCAAGACTCTCACACCCGAACATCTTAAGGACATCAATGCCACGCTCGTGTTGAGCAACACATATCACCTCTATCTGCGCCCCGGCGACGACATCGTATCTGAGCTGGGTGGTCTGCATCGGTTCATGCGCTGGCCGTATCCCATGCTCACCGACTCGGGCGGCTTCCAGGTTTTCTCGCTGGCGCAGACTCGCCAGATTGATGAGGAAGGCGTGACCTTCAAGAGTCACATTGACGGCTCGACGCATCGCTTCACGCCGCAGCGCTCCATTCGAATTCAGGAGAACCTCGGTGCGGATATCATCATGGCATTCGACGAATGCTCCAACCCCAACGACCATGCCTACAGCAAACTTGCCATGGAACGGACTCATCGCTGGGCGGAACGTTCTCTCAAAGCGCAGACGCGCGCCGACCAGGCTTTATTCGGAATCATTCAAGGCGGCATTCAACCGGACCTTCGGGCCGAATCCGCGAAATTTATCGCGTCTCTCAACACACCAGGCATCGCCATTGGCGGACTGTCGGTCGGGGAGACCAAAGAAGAGATGCATAACACGCTCGATGTAATCGAGCCACAGCTACCAGCAAACAAACCGCGCTACCTCATGGGAGTCGGCACGCCCGAAGATTTAATCAATGGAGTCGCACGCGGCATTGACATTTTCGATTGTGTTCTGCCAACTCGTCTTGCACGTCACAATTCAGCCTTCTCGCCCGAAGGACGCTTGAACTTGATGAACGCGATATTCGCCCGCGACGAGCGCCCCATTGATGAGACATGTGATTGTTATGCCTGCAAGACTTTTACGCGGGCATATATTCGTCATCTCATCGTTGCGAAGGAATTGCTTGCGGGCACATTATTGTCCATTCATAATTTACGTGCCTTGATAAGATTGATGGAGCAAATTAAGGTCTATCTTGCAGCTGGGATATTTGAAGAGCAAATGCCATTCTTGCTAGAGATATGGAAAAATAATGCAAGTAGGAAAATGGGGAATAGTGAATGGGAGGTTGCATAACGGCAGATAATATCCAGGGACTTGAGACTCTGGTGCAGCCTGCATTTTCCATTATCAAGGTTGGAACACGTAGCAGATCTGTTTTTGAAACACATTATTACCAAGGTAAATATTTCATCTCAACGGAGAATAACCTTTGAACCTTCTACATGCCCTCATTCTCGGTATCATTCAGGGATTGACCGAGTTCATCCCAGTTTCATCCACCGCGCATTTGCTAATTGGGCAACAGCTTTTTGGCATCCCCGCCGACAATGCAATGTTCTCATTTCTTGTCATCGTCCAATTGGGAACGCTCATCTCACTTTTCGCGTTCTACTGGAAAGATTTACTCGGCATCGTGAAGGCAACCCTGAACTTTCGGCGTTCGACACCAGATAGGAATTTAGGCATCTACATCGTCATCGCCACTATTCCCGCGCTATTGGCAGGTTATCTCTTGAAAGATGCGGTCGAGGCTTTGTTTCAAACTCCGTTGCTTCAAGCCTCCATTCGGTTATTCTCAGCTGCTGTTCTGCTTACGTTGGCTGAATTACTGACCAGAAAGAGTCGAACTCTTGATTCGATGACCTGGCAGGATGCGTTGATCATTGGCCTGTTTCAGATTATTGCTGTCTTTCCGGG
>DAINRK010000575.1:0-3233 GCA_036741855.1 Anaerolineales bacterium | reverse complement strand
CCTCCCAACCAACAAGCATTCTATGAACAGGTCTGGCAGCTTGTACGCCAGATCCCGAGTGGCAAAGTGGCTTCCTATGGACAAATAGCATTGATGATTCCACCACCTATTGACGTGGACTTTGATAGCTACAAAGCATTCAGTCCCCGTTGGGTGGGTGGCGCGATGGCGGCTTGTCCTGATGATGTGCCGTGGCAGCGAGTAATTAATTCACAAGGGAAAATTAGTCCGCGGCCGGGTGGGGCGGAGAAACAGCGTCTTTTGCTGGAGCAGGAAGGGGTGGAGTTCGATGCGAAGGATCGGGTCGACTTCAAGAAGTATGGGTGGAAAGGCCCGAATGAAGAAGATCAAGTGGAACCTCAACAGCCAAATCTATTTTAAGCAGCCTTAAGCAAACGCTCTTGTAAAGGTGCTATACTCTTGATATAGATTCGATCTGCCATCCGACCTATAATTCATTTAATCACAGTAGGGGCGACCCGTTCGGGTCAGTAAAGAAAATTCATCCCGCCTGGCGGGTCGCCCCTACACAACCCAATTCAGGACGGTTCTCATGGAAATCTATCTCGCAACCGAGCACGCTTATCACTTTATTCCTCAATTCAGTGTGGATGTGGCGCGCGATCGGGTAGAACAAAAGAAGGTGAATCTGATCGCGGGTACATTAGGGTCGCTGTTCTCACGCGCCAAACCAGAAGAACTTCAACTGGTAACTGTGGAAAACCGCGTCGAGCCATTCTGGCTGCTGGAAGCTTCTTCTCGAACCGTCTATGACCGTGCCCGAACCTATACGGTTCCTGTCAGCGGGACCGAGGTCAGAAGCGTGACGATGATGGGTACCGATTTTCCGGCTGTGACTCAACCCAAAGGTGAGCCTGCTTTCACTCTCACCGGAGTCGAGCATTGTACACAGGAACTGGAATCGCGGCAGACGTTCGATGGCATTACGGGCGCCAAAGTTGACCTTTTGAAATATTCCGGCTCGGCAAAAACTGAAATTGCCGATATCAATTCCTTCGCGCCAGAAGGTATATTGGTTGTGCCTCCTCAAGTCAAAGCGAACGCTGTTGTACGCCAGGTGACTGCGGATGTGGTCCAGCCTGTACAAAACGTACAGGCGATTCACGAGGAAAGGGTGGATATCAAAACCATTGACTTGAACTTCCGTCCCATTTATGCTTTCGAGTATGAATGGACATCGAAAAATAAGAGGGCAGTCATCGAGTTCGATCCCCTTACCGGGGATATGCGTACGGGTGGAAAACGGTGGAGTGATCAGATCAAAGGTCTCGTCACGCGTGACCTGATCTTTGATATCACTGCCGACGCGTTCGGCACGATTGTGCCCGGGGGCAGCATTGCGATAAAACTCGTCAAGGCGGTTGTAGACCGGAAGAAATAAAAAATAATTGCCGTTCTGGACGCCGTTGCGCGAAGCGTGCATCCGAAACCTTGAGGCATTAGAATTATCTCATTCTAGGCGTAGCGAATACGCTCGTTTTTCGTTTGTTTTAAACAAAGCATCAATTTAATGTAAAGATAAAACGAAACGTAGTTCCCTGGAAAGGAAAGCCTCTTTATGAAGACCAAAACGAAAATGCTGGATACACACAATGACCTCTCCCCTGCCACCCGTGAAGAAATGATTGCAATGTTGAATCAGGAACTGGCAGACATGTCCGATTTGCACAGTCAAACCAAGCAAGCTCACTGGAATGTTAAGGGAGAACAGTTTATTGCCTTGCACAAACTATTCGACGAATTCGCTGAGGCATTAACCGGATATGTAGATGAAATCGCAGAAAGGGCAGTACAGCTTGGCGGCACTGCAATGGGGACAAATCGCATGTCGGCTGCCGAGTCGCGCCTCCCTGAGTATCCATCGGAAGTGATGGGGAGCATGGAACATGTCGGTGCATTGACAGAACGATACGCAGCCGTCGCTGCCAGCACGCGCGCTGCCGTTGAAACAGCCGAAGAAGCTGGTGATTTGGATACTGTCGATTTGATGAGTGCGATCTCGCTTGGCATGGACAAATGGTTGTGGTTCCTGGAGGCACATTTGCAGCCATAAGTCAAAACTTTAAATCCGAATAAATGGGTGGCATAATAAAGGTTAGGCGCGTAGAACTATACAACGTGATTTCATAGGCGAATACTTAAGTGAACAGGATTTTTGCAGTCACAACCCGAGGTTTGGAGACAATCAGCGCCAACGAACTCTCTACGTTGCCTGGTGTGACAGTGGAGCAAATTGCCTATCGCCGCGTCTTTGCCTCTTGTCAGGATACACTCGCGTCATTGCTTTCTTTACGAACTGTAGACGATGTTTTTCTTTATGTGGCGACCTGGGCTGGAATCGATCGTGCTCGTAGTGCTTTAAACAACTTACGAGAGGCGAGCACACAATTGCAAATGAACAATACTCTAGCAATCTGTGAAGAGATCCGCACAATTAAAAGCCCACCCACTTTTTCAATAACGGCTAACTTCGTCGGCAAGCGGAACTACAGTACTGCAGAAATCAAACAGGCCTGTTCCGCTGGCATCATAGAGGGACAAGACTGGGTCTATTTGGACGATGATGCGAAAGCCGATTTGAATGTGCGCGTCTTCATTGAAGGCGACACAGCTGTGGTGGGAGTCCGGCTGGCTGCCCGGTCCTTGTCCAAGCGCCCATATAAGGAGGAGCATGTACCTGGCTCATTGAAACCTGCGGTGGCAGCTGGACTTTTGGTAATAGCAGGCGTATCTCCAAATGCATTGGTACTTGATCCCTGCTGCGGCGCTGGGACAATTCTCATTGAAGCCAGATTATCTGGGGCAATAGCATACGGCGGAGACAATGATCAACGAGCGGTAACAGCTGCACGCTTCAATGCGGCTCAAGCCGGGACGGATGTTCAAATCCACCATTGGGATGCCCGCGCGTTACCGATTTCGGCCAAGTCAGTTAATTGTGTAATTTCCAATTTACCGTGGGGGCGTGCCGTGAGCACCGATGGTTCACTTCCAACTCTTTATCAAGACATTAGTAAAGAGATAGAGAGAGTCCTGACGCCGAGCGGACAGACAGTGCTGCTCACCAATCTGCCTGACTTGGTACAATTCAAACAGTTGAACTGTGAGCAAAAGATTGAGATCAGTCTCTTTGGGCAAACGCCGACGATTATGCTTTGGTCTAATTCAAAATAAGTCGTTGGCTAAATGAAATGAACCCACCTTATCTAAGC
>DAINRK010000574.1:0-3240 GCA_036741855.1 Anaerolineales bacterium | reverse complement strand
GCGCCGAGTTCTCTACTTAATCATGTCTTTTGCAAAGGAGAAGATGATGAAAACGAAAACCTTATTCTGCTTTGGGCTCATCATTCTGATGAGCCTGCTCGCCGCCTGCGGAGGAGTTCAACCAGCCGCCCCGGCCACCCAGAACGCGGGAGCGGCCACGACCCCGCAAAAGGGTGGCTCAATAATTATTGCCTATAAAGACGATTTGGCTACGCTTGATCCCGCGATTGGCTACGACTGGACCAACTGGCCCGCGATCAAAATGGTATTCGACGGCTTGCTGGATTATGACAGCGGTACCACGCTTATGCCGCGTCTGGCAGAAGCAATGCCGACCGTCAGCGAGGATGGCACAGTTTATACTTTCAAACTGCGCAAAGGTGTGAAATTTACTAATGGGCGCGAGCTCACCGCCGATGATGTGGTGTACACGATCACGCGTGTTTTGGATCCCAATACGGGCAGTCCTGGCGCTGGATTCTTTGTGGGCATTAAAGGTGCACAGGACTTTATGGATGGCAAAGCCACCACCGTGGAAGGCATCAAAGCCCTGGATGCCAACACAGTCGAGTTCACATTATCTGCACCAGATGTGACCTTCCTCAACAAGATGGCGATTAACTTCTCCTTCGTCGTTCCGAAGGAAGAAGTAGAGAAAGCAGGGGAAAACTTCGGTCACGCACCAGTCGGCACAGGACCCTTTGTCCTCAAAGAATGGAAGTCAGGCGAATCTCTTACCTTCGAGCGCAATCCAAACTACTTTTATGAAGGCTTGCCCTACCTTGACTCGATCACTATTCAAGTAGGGGTAGCGCCCGATGTGGCTCTGCTCCGCCTGGAGAAGGGCGAGATTCAGATGATGGGCGATCCACCTCCCGGAGCTGATTGGGCGCGCATCACTTCGGACCCGGCCTGGAAAAACCGAATAGAGAAACAACCTCAGGTCAACACCACCTACATCGCCATCAATACAACCATGCCACCTTTTGACAAATTGGAAGTAAGACAAGCCCTCAATCACGCGATTGATAAGCAGCGTATTGTTCAACTGCTAAATGGGCGTGCCACTGTTGCAAACCAGGTCCTGCCACCTCTTATGCCTGGGTATGATGAGTCGTATACCGGTTATGAATATGACCCCGAGAAAGCCAAGTCCCTGCTCGCTGAGGCTGGACTCGCGGATGGATTTGAAACAAGCATCGAATGTATTTCTGTTGATCCTCAACCCAAACTGTGTGAATCTTTCCAACAGGATCTTGCAAAGGTCGGTATCACATTGACTATCAACAACCTCGCAGCGCCGAATGTGATTGATGACGCGGGAAATGGCAAGACTCCGCTTGTCTGGTCTGGTGGTTTGGCGTGGACGCAGGACTATCCTGATCCAGATGATTTCTATGCACCCATTCTTGGGTGTGATTCGAATATACCTGGTGGCTGGAACTGGTCGCGATACTGCAATCAGGAAGTGCACGCCAAGAGCATTGAATTGCTCGCTGAGACGGATCGCAACGCGCGCCTGGAAGGATATAAGCCGTTGTTCAAATCGCTTATGGATGATGCTGTATGGGTGCCAGTTATCAATGGTGAATACGATGTGGCACATGCCGAGAATCTTCATGGTCAGCCAACTCTGATCCATCCTGAGCACCTCTTTATCTACGAAACGATGTGGTGGTCGCAATAAGAATATGTTTTACCCAAAGCGTAGAGTCGTTCCATTGGAATGACTCTACGCCTATGAACAGCCAACATGAAGATTGATTCGCAACGCCGCGTCTCTACTGAATTGACTGATGAAAAGGAAGCCGCACCTTTGGTCGTTCAAACAGCGAGGGATCAATCTGGTTATCTGTCAATGGCTTGGCGGCGCTTGAGGCGCGACCCGGCGGCAATGTTTGGGGCCACGTTGGTGATTGCTATTGTTCTGGTAGCGATTCTCGCCCCTGTGCTTTCCCCTCATGATCCAACCGAACAATTCCGTGATGGATTGACTCCCGATGGACAGCCCATGCCCAGCACGCTTCTAGCCAATGGCGACTCTCGCTTCCCGCTGGGGACGGATGCCAATGGGCGCGATCTGCTCAGCCGCATTCTGTATGGAACGCGTATCAGTTTGATTGTAGGCGTGCTGGCGAATATGATGGCTGTAGCCATTGGCGCGCTGGTTGGTTCGGTTGCGGCATATTTCGGTGGCTGGCTTGAAATTGTTTTGATGCGCTTCACAGATATGATGATGGCTTTTCCCACCCTATTGCTTGCGATGACTCTCGTTGCCATCCTGAAGCCCAGTATCTGGATCATTATCCTCGTAATCGGCGCGGTCTATTGGACGTGGATTGCGCGGGTGATATACGGACAAGTATTATCCCTGCGCGAGCGCGACTTCGTGACTGCCGCGCGCGCGCTTGGGGCTGGGCGCGTCTTTGCCCTCATTCGCCATATCCTTCCACAACTGTTTCCAACCATCATTGTGTGGGGCACACTTGGCATTGCGACTAACGTGACACTTGAGGCCAGCCTCAGCTATCTGGGAATCGGTGTTCAGCCACCCACGCCAAGCTGGGGAGGGATGATTCAACAGGGACAATCTTTCTACCGCACTGCACCCTGGCTTGTTATCTTTCCGGGCCTGGCTATCATGCTAACGGTTTTTGCTTTCAACTTATTCGGCGATGGCTTGCGTGATGCCCTTGATCCTACCCAACGTTGAGGCAGTTAGTCCAAGAATATGCTTACCCTCATTACACGCCGACTAATTCAAGCCATCCCAGTTTTGCTGGGTATCTCGATTATCACCTTTTTATTGATCTACTATCTTCCTGCCGACCCGGCGCGCATGTATGCGGGTCCAAGCGCCACGGTTGCAACTGTCGATCGCATCCGCCACGAACTTGGTTTGGATCTGCCTCTTTGGGAACAGTATTTGCGCTATATGCAAAGAGTTCTAAGCGGCGACCTGGGATTTTCCTATCGCAAACAAATCGCTGTTACTACCCTTCTGCTCAATCGAATTCCATACACTCTCGCCCTGATTTTTGGAGGCATCTTCGTGGAGTTACTTATTGGCCTGCCAGTGGGATTAGCCTCCGCGGTGGGACGCGGACAATGGGTCGATCGCGCTGGAATGTTTATCGCCCTGATCGGAGTATCGGCTCCGCCTTTCTGGCTGGGATTGTTGCTTCTCTACTGGCTTGGCTATCTCATCCCACTCTTTCCGTTAGGTGGTACAGGCAGTTT
>DAINRK010000573.1:0-3251 GCA_036741855.1 Anaerolineales bacterium | reverse complement strand
GAGCTACAACTTAGATCAATCTCATTACTTTTGCACCCTGCAGTTTGGCTCCTAGTGCCGAAATTGGCCTATACATTTACAAAATTTTATTAGCCAAGCTGCACTTAACCGAAGTGTTAGCCAAATGATATGAATTTGTGATGTTGCTGCAAACCTAAGCGTTAACCTAGTCTCATTATAATTAGTCATGTTGACATGAAACAATTTGAACTCCTTCCCAAAAACCAGATTATCACAGCCTCGTGCGTGGAATTGGACCTGATCCAGGCCCCGAGACGCTTTTTCCGCCACGGGTGGCAATCCTGGACTCTGACAACGTGGCTCGATCCATCCGAACGACCTCTTCCCATCCGTTCGCCCCAGTTCCGCGCGAAGGATGAAGATCCGCTTTACGCTTTTGGAAAAAACCACGTCAGTGCCTGGGTCGGTGCAGTGGAGTTGGGTGTTGATGACATTTTACTCGTAGGGGCTCTCGGTCTTGGGGGCCGCGTGGAACTGGATGGCTCATTATTGAGAGGATCATATGAATCTGGCGATGGTGAATGGTTCGTTACTCGCGGTTCTGAAGATGAAGTTTTCCAAAGGTATGCAAATTTGCTCTCTGCAAAATTTGGCAAGACAAGATACGAAAAACCACCTCGCGTGTGGTGCTCCTGGTACAGCCTTTACAAGTGGATCAACGAACATATTATCCTGAACACACTCAACAGTTTGGGTGATCTACCCTTTGATGTCTTCCAGCTCGATGATGGCTGGCAAATTACACACGGAGATTGGGAACCAACCAGAAAATTTCCTTCTGGCATGGCCGAATTGGCTTCACGGATCTCGGCTACTGGACGGATTCCGGGGCTTTGGCTTGCACCGTTCATGGTCACGAAATTATCCAGCATTTATCGCAATCACCCGGATTGGCTCTTGCGCGATGATCGTGGCAGGCCTATCCCAGTGGGAATTACCTGGGAAGGAGTGCCCTACGCGCTTGATGTGAGTCATCCTGAAGTTTTGGAATGGGTGGAAAATCTGATCCGCAAAATACGCGGCTGGGGCTATAACTACCTAAAATTGGATTTCTTGTACGCGGGAGCATTGCCAGGCAAAAGATTTCAGAATATTCCGCGTGAGACTGCCTACCGAAACGCGTTACAAGTAATTCGCAAAGCTGCGGGGGACGCTTATATCCTTGCTTGTGGTGCACCCATCCTCCCATCGATTGGATTATGCGACGGAATACGGGTTGGACCAGATGTCTCCCCGTTCTGGCTCAATACGCCATTGACCGTCTGGCTGAACAATCCAAACGACACATCCACCCAAAATGGAATTCGCACGAGCATACATCGCCTGTGGATGAAGCCTCTGGTCAACATTGACCCTGATGTAATGTTCTTCCGTTCGAGATACAATGGGCTTAGGTCAAATGAACGACAGTTACTTCTGGATTTAGGAGCGATAACAGGTTTCAAAGCGACGTCCGATTTACCGCGATGGATGACCGCGCGTGAGGTTGAATCCCTACGTGAATTTCTGGAATCAGATGTCGAGGTTCAGAAGTTGGATCGGTACCAATATAAGCTCAATGGGCGCCTCGTGGATTTCAGGCCCGCAGTCCCTCTGCACACACATCGAAATTTCCCAGTCTGGTTCGCACAAAATGTAGGTTTTTTAAAGATTGCAAGGCATCAGGTCCTGCCAGCCGTAATGGAATGCCTTAAACACGAGTACGAAATTGGGTGGCTTCTTTATCCACTGGCAAGCAGTGTGTCAATTTTCGCAGCGCTGGGAAATCATCCTGATGCGACCACTCTGTAATTTTCTTGGCCTGAGTTAGATACTCGAATTTGCTTCCAAGTTGAAGATTGTAATCTCAGGTGGGCAATTTAAACGCACTGGTAATCTGCCAGTTCCCACACCACGATTTGTATATTGATACATGCCTCGAATCTCATAAATTCCACTGGGATACTTTTGCCCTAGATATGGCAAGATTGGAGGGCCAACGAAAGGAAGCACAACCTGCCCGCCATGAGAATGCCCGGATACCTGCAAATCGAAACGTCCTGTAACCGCGCTTTGGTCAGCAAAATCTGGTTCATGAGCAAGTAAGATTGCTGCGCCATCATCTGGCAGTTGGCTGAGCACATCTTCAAGCCGAACTTCACCTTCCCAAACATCGTCCACCCCACAGAGATGTAGATGTTCGTTGCCACGAGATATCGTGAAAACAGTGTTAGTTAGATTCCTGATGCCACTGGCTTTCAACATTTCACGGACTGCTTTCGCATTGGTCCAATAATCATGATTGCCCAAGGTTGCAAAACAGGGGATCGTTCTTGAAAGCGGCGACAATATGTTTATCAAGTCCTGAAGATGCTGTTCAGAATTTTTGCTGAATCCGTGACCAAGAAGAAAATCCCCGGTCAAAAGTAATAAATCGGGCTGTTGAGATATTACGAGATTAACGATGTGCTGAAAGCGCTCAGCATTCATCCATCCTCCCATATGAATATCACTGACCTGAGCAATTCGTATACCGTGAAAAGCTGGACTCAGCCTCCCTAATTTCAAACGGACAGATTCAATTTTCACCTGAGCTGGTGCAATTAAAAGCCCGTAGCCACTGCTGCCTACTGTTAATAAGGCCAAATCGATTGCCGCCGCTTTCAATAACTTCAGAAAGACGCGGCGTGTTAAACTTTTCCTCATATACGTAATTATATGATAAAGCTTCATCTCCTTGACGACGATAAAACATTTACTTAGGTTCCGATAAGGAATCCGCAAACCACCATACAAAAGGTAGTACAATTTGTCGTGTCTTCTCGAAGTTGAGAGAACGAACATCTTAACTGTGACCGTTTATTTTCAATGTCTCTCACCGCCCTCTGCCCCATCTGCCGCCGCCGCTTTGACCCAGCCCTCCTTGTAATCCAACCCAAACTTGAAGATCATATTGCTCGCATTTTGAGCGAGAATAATCAAAGCTGGAAGCCAACTGATGGCGCCTGCCTGGAGTGTATCCACGAAGCAGTTGAGAAAGTTATCGAGGCACGCAGCCAAACATCAATTCAACAGGAACAACTAACGCCGTTTCCGGTGTATTCACGTGATGAAAAGCAGCTCTTGCTTACGCCTATCCGTGTCCATGCCAACCCGAACTTCGCGGGACGCGGCGTCACGATTGCTTTCCTCGACTCTGGTTTTTACCCCCACCCTGACCTAATACGGCCCAAGAATCGCATCCTTTGTTA
>DAINRK010000572.1:0-3252 GCA_036741855.1 Anaerolineales bacterium | reverse complement strand
CACCTTTTCTCATTGATTTTCAAGCAGTTTGCGGTTTAGGGTGTCAATTCTGAGTTTATTACATCACGACAGGACAGATTCAGGATCGACTGAGAGAAATAAAGTACCATATCAGTTACGATCTCGTATCTGGTAAGATTGAGGAGAGAGAACCCCATTCACCGAATCCGGAGACGCTGTATTTGGATCAGGAAAAGGTGGAAATCGTAAAAAGAGCAATGGTAAATAAGTTAACTCCCTTTGAAATGAGGATACTCATTGCTTTTTACTATGAGGGTTTGTCAGTTGCTAGCATTGCTAGCGATGAGGGTAGAAGTCCAAAAAACATATACACACGGCTTGCCCAAGCCTATGCTAAGTTAAAAGAGGAGCTTGACGGTGACAGATAGAGAGCTTGAACTATATATCAGAGAGGCGCTGAAGCAGCTGGCATACGAAGCCTTGCCGGCCCTTCCAGGAGAACCTTCCCGTGAATTGCATGATTCACGGGCACAACAAATCGCGGGCCGCTGGGAAGGCTCTGCGACACACCCGATTCGGGAAGGCACACTCTTATCTCTTCCGGGGGAAGAAGAGCAGAGCATTGTGGTAGAGCACGTCATATCCGCTCGCACTGCCCTGCGCATCACCTTTGAGAGTTCCGTAGATGAGCAATTCTCAGGCGATGGCGAACTGGATATCGATCTGAGTCAGCTAGACATAACGTACGTCAAGTCGGTGTATGCTGACATCACCGGAGAGGCCCTGCAGGATGGTTGTTTTGCATTTGAAGCGCAAAACATTGAGGACGCGGGGAACCGGATGTATTTTATGGCCACACTGAGCGACGATGGGCAAATGCTCACAGGCACCTATCGGGCTGTGGGCTTACTGACGAATGAGGCCGTGACGGGAGAATTTTATCTGCAGAAGGTACGAAAGGTTACTGATGGGTACGAGGTGATCACTGTTGAGCCAGTGCGCAAGATCGTTGACCTTGTCTGGGGAGCTACCAAATCCATTCTGACGACACATTTCACCCCAGAAATTCCACCGGAAGAGTACATTTTGGCAATGCTGGAGCGGCTTCGGGACGATGTCACCATTACCAGGATCGTCGCGTTTCTCCCCGGCGTACCGAAAGAGGTGTACAGCTGGCTCAATAGGTTTCGCACAGAGGAGGGCGCCCTTCTGCCCTACTACAAGGAATCTAAGTATTTAGGTACTCCCCTCCCCTTTGACATTATGGTCATCGATGATAAGGTGGCGGTGCAGGGTTTTGCTTCCTACCCTGATGCGAGAAAGTACAGTTCTATCATCTGCCATTATGATAGGCGCATTGCCCGGAATTTTCGTGAAACCATAGAGGCATTGGAGTGGTCGAATCAGCATCAGCTGACCCAGCACATTTATGATTGAGCCTCGCTCCCCTGCGGAGGCTCTTTCATGCGTCGCCGTCTCATTCGTTCGAGGCGTTCGATGGCTTTTTCTTTCCTCTGCCAGTCCGGCCTTTGATGAAGCGCGCTAACGAGTGGATCCATGAATTCCGGGTCTTGGTGCTGTAATTCGGCCACATGGGGTGGGTATTTATACGTGCTGAGATATTCAACCTGGTCCGACATCGTCCGCATATTCTTGAGATTGCGGATAGATCGGTCCAGGTGGTACTGATGCTGCTCGTCAGGAGTTAACTGCTCCAGATATTTTCTCTCCTCCGCTAAAAGGCATGCTTCCTCCTCGCGGGACGGAAGATCCTTGTAGGTTCTTTCCCGCCATTGCCTGCCTAATTCTTTTATCACTGGGTCGTCTCGCAACTGATCCAGCGCCCTTTTCTGCATGAGGCGTGTGAGCATATCAACCACGCCTTCTTTTGGTGGCTGAGTCTGCTCTGGTTGCTTGGGCTGTTCGGCTGGTTTAGGTCTGTAACGACCGGGACGGTTTTCCATACCACATCGCGTGGCGACGCGACTGCTGGCATTCTACCTCTCCTAGACCCTCCTTGTCAATATGAAATCTATTTGAAATCAATGATTTGTATGGATTCATACTTACTGTTGTCTGCAGAAAACGCTCGGATACTGTTGGTCAACCCCCACGGGACCGAAATTGGTGTGCCCAACATGCCTTCTTGGAAGGCAAAAAAGCTGAGGAACTTCCCCAAGAAAAAGTACTCCTAGAACTTTGAAGTAGGTTGACCAACAGTATCCGCTCGTTTTTTGTAACAGCGCCCTTCTCAACACAACACCACGTTCGGATTGCATTGCGGAGCGCCAGGCTATGCGTTACATAGTGCCAGTTATCAGATCCTGCACTGTTGTGCGAAGAATGAAGGACATGCCAGCAGATGGTAATGTTACTTCCTATGTTTCTAATACATGCGGC
This sequence comes from Anaerolineales bacterium, assembly GCA_036741855.1. Lineage (GTDB taxonomy): Bacteria > Chloroflexota > Anaerolineae > Anaerolineales > Villigracilaceae > Defluviilinea. The sequence continues at coordinate 891 of DAINRK010000572.1, read as the reverse complement.
GGATATATTTGCATCGTTTTTTTCCTCTGTTCCTATAAGAACAGCCCAAAAACAGAGCGGTTTGCGAATGCCAGCCTCGTAAAAATGATGCGATATTCCCCGCTGTGTATAAGAAGTTTGTCATACCTTCTCATTCTGTGCGTTATATCGGTTTGAACCTCGTGTGGGGGTTGCAAATTTTCTTCTGTTGATACAAGAGGGTATGAGGTATAGGATGCCACTCGTCTCCAAGTATTGCTTCAGACGCTAGTACACTACTGAGCCGATCCTGACCGAGCCGCACTCTCAACACAGACACTGACAGCGCACGTGAGCCATGCCCAGCACCTTGGGGAGGTCTGCGGGCGCTTTTTTTTTGTTGCACATTTTGAAAGGACATCTGAGCAGGGCAGTTGTTATTGGCCCTCCAGCCGCATCTGGCGGAAAAGATACGCCCAGTGATTTTCCAAGAGGTAGAAAGTCGCTCTTGCCGTGGACACAAAGTAATGTTTTATGTCAGGGGGCTTACCGCACTTTTTCCGGCTGTAGCTACTAAATCACTCCACAGGAGATTCATACACTCGATGTCCTAGACCTATGGCTGTTACCTGTATACGTGTGCTACCAGTGTACCAATGTTGTGCGGGGCGATTTAGGCCTCCAAAGCCAGGAGGATCAGCAATGATGCTGCATGAGGAATACAGCAGGTTAGCAAAAAGCGTTGACTATGTATCAGAGGATCAGGCCAAGCAGATTATCGGCATCGTGCTCGATAAACTGAAGGAATATATCGGCGCCGTGATCGTAGACGTTTGGCTCCGCACACCCGGTCGCGGCGGCGTTGACATACTGATGAACTATCTTCGTAGGTGTGATCCACGGGTATCTGCTTAAGGTGGGACAGTTGTAGTA
>DAINRK010000571.1:0-3254 GCA_036741855.1 Anaerolineales bacterium | reverse complement strand
GACAAATTTTATCAAGCACCCAATGTCGGGTTGAACAAAATCAAAAAGGTATTTATAGTTTGGCAACTGACAAAGGAGGCCGACCATGGTAATCGCACGAGCAGTGTTCGCAGGAATTTTGCTCTTTCTCGGACACGAACTCAATTTCCTCTTTGCGGGCGGGTTAGCCGCGCTGATTGGTTTCCGTTTGACGCCTCTTCTTCCGCCAGAGTGGCCTGATTGGTCCTATTATGCGTTTCTCATTGGGCTTGGCATAATGGGAGTAGCAATCCCTATGATCAATGAGCGCGTCGGATATTTCTTCTCAGGCTTTCTAGCGGGGGGCTATTTCCTGATCGAATACTATGCGCCCGGCGTCCTGACGGTACCTCTTCTGCCTTTCATCGTTGGAGGCATCATCGGTTCTTTGATCATTGGCATCTTCACTGATTGGGCATTGGTCGTTGTTTCCTGCCTGGCCGGCGCTTATTATGTCACAGATCTGTTCAGGCTCTCTCCCACCGCGGAGACTCTGTTGAGAGGCGGCTTATTCGTCATTGGAGCGCTCACACAGGTCATTATTATGCGGATGCAGAAACAATCGGACCGATAAGCACTCAGTGCTGGACCCAAGCCGCCTCATCTTCCTCCACAGTAGTGAAAGCGACAGTGCAAGCGCGGCAAGTGGTTTCCTAGCATGCTGACGCCAGACGGTACAAAAACTGTTTACGAACGTTAAATAGGATGTAGCGGTGGATGAACACCATTGTATAAGACAGTTCATGAACTGGATTGGAATTCGATGCTGGAGTAAGCCAACCCAGCTCGCATCTGGAGGTTGAGATGCTTAGTGTTATCAGCATAATTGTTGGTGGCGCCTTGCTAATTGCAGGACATAGACTTTTCTGGCTCTTTGTTGGTGCTGTTGGGTTTGTTGCCGGGTTGCAATTGGCAACACAGTTCTGGCAGGGACCAGAATTATTGGCGATCATTGTTGGTTTGGTGGTGGGTGTAATCTTTGCTTTGCTGGCTATTGCCCTGCAGAGTGTGGCCATAGGAGCGGCGGGCTTTCTCGCAGGCGGGTATATCCTCACTGTGCTGGCAGGCATGATTGGTCTGAACCAGGGAGGATTTTCCTGGTTCGTTTACGTGATTGGTGGGATCATCGGCGTACTGTTGGTGATTTTTCTCTTCGATTGGGCAATCATCACATTATCATCCCTAGCTGGCGCCTCACTGATTACCCAAGCTCTTTTGCTTCCCAGCGGAATTGGTGGAGTGATATTCCTGGCTCTAGTGATCGTTGGTGTCGTAATTCAAGGATCCATCCTCCAACAGGGAAGAGCAACAGTTGTTGATTGATAGTCTAAGATTTAGACCAGTACGTCATCGCTAAGTTAAGTGGGCATCGTATCTTTCCTATCGGGGTAAAATGAGTTGAGACCATTCGTTGAAGCAAAACGTATTCATCCAAGAAAGGTGCAGCGCGCCGATGACAACCACACAACAAATCTACTGGCACACCACAGTGCAGATGCCCGATGATTCGAACCTGACACCTCTCCCCGAAAAAGTAGAAGTTGCGGTTATTGGCGGCGGATTTACAGGACTCTCTGCCGCGCGGATTTTAGCTAAGCGCGGTGTCAAGGTCGCGGTATTGGAAGCCCATACAATGGGTTGGGGAGCAAGTTCGCGCAACGGCGGTATGACACTTACGGGACTTAAACCATCGATGCACACGGTTATCAAGAATTATGGACGCGATGCTGCTCGAAGATTGTTCCAATGTTCGCTTGAATCGGTTGATACGGTTGAACGGGTTGTGAAGGAAGAAAACATCGACTGCGGCTTTTCACGCCGGGGCCATTTATTGGTCGCTAATCGGCCAAAACATTTTGATGCGCTCCAGCAAGAAGTTGAATTCATGGAAAAAGAATTCAACCACAAAGTCTGCCTCGTGCCGCGTGACAAGCAACGCGAAGAAATCGGTACTGATCTTTATTACGGCGCGTTAATTGATGAAGTCAGCGGCGGACTCAATCCCGCGCAATATGTAACTGGTCTCGCTCGCGCGGCGGAAAAGGCCGGTGCGACGCTTCACGCGCGGGCGCGCGTCAACAGGCTTGAGCGTAGAGGGAATCGGTTCGTCGTCCAAACCGAACGCGGCACGGTACAGGCAGAAAAAGTCCTGGTGGGAACGTCAGGGTATACGAGCAGCGTCACAAAGAATTTACAGAAAAAAATTATCCCAATTGGCTCATTCATTATCGCCACAGAGAGATTGTCAGATGAACTAGTAAATGAGCTCAGTCCAAAAAACAGGATGATTTTTGATTTCAAACATTACCTGAATTATTTCCGTTTGTGGGATAACCGCATGATCTTTGGCGGTCGGGCGGCGTTCTTCCCGGAGAATTCAAACACGATTCGCCGCAGTGCGGAGATTTTGCGGCGGGAGATGGTCCGGGTGTATCCGCAATTGAAAGACACAAAGATCGAATATGTTTGGGGTGGCACGCTGGATTTCGCCTTCGATATGATGACACATGTCGGTGAGATGGATGGAATTTATTATTCACTCGGTTATGCCGGGCATGGGGTCGCGATGGCAAGTTATCTGGGCAAGACGGTCGCGGAGGCAATGCTGGATGGGAACATCAAAGATCATCCCTTTGCGTCGTTTTCGTTTCCTGGAGCGCCGCTGGGCTTGTATAACGGCTTTCCGTGGTTTTTGCCGTTCGCAGGCGCGTGGCATAAGATATTGGATTGGATAGAGTAATCGGAGTAAAATTGTTTTATTGCATCTCACCCTCAGGAGAATTTTATGGCTAAGAGTACACCGGTTAAGAAAGTCACAGCAAAGAAAACAAAACCAAAAGCCGCAGCCAGAAAAAAGTCTGTGAAAATGCATGGCGAGGTCTATTACCCATCGAAGCAGGTTGTAGAGCAGGCACGGTTGAAGGATTGGGACAAGCTCGCCAAATCTGCTCGCAAAGACTTGAAAGGCTTCTGGGAAAGTGAAGCAAAAGAACTTGAATGGTTCAGCAAGTGGAAAAAAGTGTTGGACGATTCAAAGAAACCATTTTTCAAATGGTTCACGGGGGCAAAGGTCAACATTGTGCATAATGCAGTTGACCGTCATCTCAAGAACTATCGCAAAAACAAACTGGCGCTTATTTGGGAAAGCGAAGATGGAAGGGATCATCGAACGTATTCCTATTACGCCCTAAACCGCGAAGTTACACGCATGGCGAACATCATCAAGAGCATGGGTG
>DAINRK010000570.1:0-3260 GCA_036741855.1 Anaerolineales bacterium | reverse complement strand
GAAATCCTTAGGTCCTACTGTTTCCCCATTGGGACATACATAGGAGCACTCCACTCCTTTAGAAGTGCCGAATCCCTTTTCAAAATAGGCGGTGTAGTTCCGGCAGCTCAGTCCATCGATGGGGCTTACAGGCTCCGCCTGACTATAAGACCGGCACATTGTGAGAAGTAAAGCATAAAAAGCCAAGAACAACATTTTTTTCATGGGTCATCTCCTCATAAGGGAGTATCTAAAAGGCAATACTTATTGTTAATCAACGAACCTCAGAGTATTTTGCAACGTACAAGCTGCTGATGAACAGGCTTAAACACGTACTTATATGAGATATACTTTATCCAACTCTTTCGTCTGATACACATGAATACAATGGAGGCTGTCATGGATCTCTCGATTGTGTTTCCGATGTTCTGGGGCAGAAAAAAGAAGAAGGTCGTCAAGGAAGGTGACTATTTTTACGATCACCCAACCGCGCTGGACGAAGAAGGGACGATCCCTCCGCTCTTCGAGAGCATGAAGGTGTTGAAGGATCGGGAGTTCGATGTCATTGCCATAGCGGGAGCCAACCACATATCCAAGGCAGAGGCGGTGGAGAAGCGCGCGGATGAGCTATTGAGCAAATACGCTGATCAGGCAGGCGTGAAGCTTCATTTTTTCAGTTACTCCCATATGGGACGGCTTCGTGATTATCTGCGTGAGTTGGGCAAAGAAGAGCTCCTTGAAACGATTTCACTTGTTGGCTATTCACCGTTGCGGAATGCATGTCTGGTCGCCGCGCATATTTTGAATAAGGATATTGCCGTATCCATTGATGATGATTGTCTGTTCATCGAGCCTGATTACATTGGGCGGATCAAATCGAACATGCTTTCGGACTTCGAAGGCAAGCCCATTCGTGCCTATTGTGGACCCTACCTCACTGCCAAAGATACGATCTATCTGGATATCCCTACCGCGCCTCATTCGGTGTACTGGAACGTGATCGAGGTGATGAATGAAGCATTCAGGAAGTACATCGTTGAGTCACCGGGGATGATGGAAGTGCCGTTTGCGATCATGGGCAATATTGCTGTCCATCGTGATTTTTATACTCGTATCCCGCTCGACCCTCCGATGCAGCGGGGGGAAGACATGGACTGGGTGATGAACGCGCACATCCTTGGCGAGCGCTTCATCATGGACAGGGACCTGGTCATCAAACATGATCCGCCGCCGCGCCCATACCCGACCTGGCGACCCTTACGCGAGGACATCTATCGTTTTCGCTATCAGCAGGCAAAGATCGCCAACAGCAGAGATGGCGACGGCTATCATGCCGTCCAGCGCGAAAAATATCTGCCATATCCCGGTACGTTCTTTCAGGATGATTTCATGACGCGGGTGACTAATGCTTGTACGATTTTGGCGAATGATTATCTGACAAAGAATGAACCGGAGAATGCACGCGAAGCGCTCAACAATATTTATCACGCGTATTATCTGGCAAAACCAAAAGAAGATCCGTTCCAATCCTTCCTCGCGTTTCAGAAGAAATGGGAGGAGATGATGGGAATTATTGGTGAGAATCGCGAAGAAATACAAAAGTGGGTCTTTGGCAAAAATTAGTTGCCTGTGAAACTTTACTTCGTCCGGCACGGAGAAAGTGAAGCCAATACACGGCGAGTGATCTCGAACCGTGAGAGCCGGTTTGGGCTCACGGCCTTGGGCAAAGAGCAGGCTGTTCTTCTTGCAGATTGGCTGAAAGATATTCCCATCACCGCCATTTTCTCGAGCCCGATCCTCCGAGCGCGAGAGACAGCGGAGATATTATCTCAGTCATTCCATCTGCCCTATCAGATCACTGAAGCCTTGCGCGAATATGACTGTGGAATACTTGAAGAGAAATCGGATGAAGAGAGTTGGAAACTTCACAGTGAAATCGCTGAAGATTGGGTTCTACACCATAACCATCTCCGTAAGCCGGAGGGCGGCGAGAATTTTCTGGATATAAAGAAACGGTTTGTACCGTTTATTGAAAGATTTGCGCAGAATGGATTGCATCCAGAAGATCATATTTTATTGGTGAGTCACGGTGGTTTGCTTCAATTGATGCTGCCAGAGGTATTGACGAATATCGATCATGCCTTCATAAGGTCCCATGGAATTGGTCACACACAATGCATCATTGTTGAACAGACGTCAGCGAAGCTGGTCTGCCTACAATGGGGCACTGTGAAATTGGATGATATGTAATATCATAAGTGCCACAAAGGAGAAGACCTTATGAAACCCGACTCTCTCTTAGGGGTTTGGATGGGGACAGCTCATAACAGCAACGGCTGGGACATGAAAATTACCATCTCCATTCTCCAGCCGTTTGAAATGGGTGAGACACTGGGGATATTCAACATTCCCTTGATCCCCTGTTCAGGGACGTTTCGAGTCGTGAACATTCATGAGCAAATCCTCGAGCTCAGAACGGAAAAGCTACAAGGGGAGTGTGGCGACGCCGATTCTGATTCGCTTGAACTCCTCCCGGATGGAACGCTTGAGTACATATCGAAGGGTCCAGGCTGGGAAACGCGAGGGGTTTTGCAGCGTGCAAGCTGATCCAAATTCAGTCCTAAAGAGGACGGGTATTCCATTTTGGCTGAAAGAAAGAGAGCAAAATGATGAACAATGTTGATCTAAAACCGGTACTTGAGTTCCTGAGCGGACTCAAGGGACATAACGACAGGGCCTGGTTCGAGAAGAATCGATCGTATTATGAGATTGCCAAAGGAAATTTTGAAGCCTTTGTAGACCAGTTGATCGGCGAATATGGCGAGATCGATGATCTGGGAGGCATCACTGCCAAAGACTGCGTGATGCGGATCTATCGCGATGTCCGATTCTCGAAAGATAAATCCCCTTATAAGACCAATATGAGCGCGACGATCGCGCCGGGTGGAAAGAAGTCATCCACTCTGGGATACTACCTGCACGTTCAACCTCAGAACGAGTCCATCATTGCTGGAGGGTTATACATGCCTACCTCCGAACAGCTTACCGGATTCCGGGCATCGATCGACCGAAACGCCGCCCCCTTCAAGGCGATTATTAACGATAAGGAGTTTAAAAAATATTTTGGAGCGCTGGGAGGAGAAAAAGTAAAAACCGTGCCGCAGGGATATGCACGCGAACATCCAGAAATTGAATTGCTGCGTTTCAAACAGGTGGTGGTCGTTCATCATATATCGGATGAAATGGTGTTGTCGCCAAAATTCAACTCACATGTGATCAAG
>DAINRK010000569.1:0-3267 GCA_036741855.1 Anaerolineales bacterium | reverse complement strand
ACTCTTTCCTTGGTTACCTCTTCGCGCGGCAGAGATGAAATCCGCTTGCCATCACGAAAGACCGTCACCCGATCTGAGATTTCGAATACCTCTTCCATGCGGTGACTGATATAAAGAATCGAGACGCCTTGTCTGCGAAGAGAGCGAGCCAATTTAAATAACTGTTCAGCTTCATGCGCCGACAGGGAAGCAGTTGGTTCATCCATGATCAATAGACGTACGTTAAGGGAAATGGCTTTGGCAATCTCGATGGTCTGTTGTGCCGCAAGCGTCAGACCGCGCGCAGGCATCCGAACATCGAGTTTGACATCCAGTTTCGCAAGGATTTTTTCCGCTTCTTCATACATCTTTCGCCAGTTCACGATTGCGCCTTGAGAGCGGTGCGAAACAAAAATATTCTCGGCCACATTCAAATCTGGATAGACCATGGGCTCCTGATAGATCGCGGCGATGCCATATGCCTGTGCATCTACGGAATTGGCCACGCGGATTGGTTTCCCATCCAGCAACATTTCCCCGTCATCTGGATGATAGACACCTGTCATGATCTTGATCAGCGTTGATTTCCCTGCACCATTCTCGCCCATTAAGGCGTGAATCTCACCCGGGTAAAGATCAAGAGATACGTCATCCAGCGCTTGAGTCGTATCAAAGCGCTTGAAGACATGTCTTATTTGAAGCACAGGTATTTTCTCTTCATCGCTCACGAAAATTTATCTCCTCGGTTCAAACGGGTTCTGAATGATCGTTACATACTGTAAAAGGGATATTTGCTGTTTGTAAGTGGGCTTTCCATTCTTCGGTAATACCTGAATCTGTAAACAAGTGTGCAATTTGCATCGGGCGCGCGAATGGCGTCATATCCTCTTTGCCAAATTTTGAAGAGTCAACCAGCGCAAAGAGTTGCTGAGATGACTCGATAGCCTTCCGCTTGATTTGTGCCTCAGCCAGAAGAATTTCGGTCATTCCCCGCTCAAGACTGAAACCACTGCAGGAAAGGAGTGCCTTTTGAGTATGTAATTCTTCAATGATGTGTTCACTCAATAATCCTGTAACAGATGATGAATTATTATTTACAACCCCACCGATCAGAATTACATTATTGGATGGATTCTGTGCCAGCTCGCGCGCGACTTCAAACCCGTTGGTTACAACACGCAAGCCTTGTCGTTCAGATAATGCGCGCGCAACATAATAAACGGTGCTGCTTGCATCAAGCAAAATAGAATCCCCATCCTTAACTAAAAGGGCTGCCTTACGCGCAATGGCACGTTTGGCAGTCACATTTTCTTTATAACGGCGCACAAATGAATTATTTTGAAATAGGTCTTGATCACTGAGAACTGCTCCCCCATGTACACGCTGAAGACGACCTTCTTCTTCAAGCGCATTAAGATCATTTCGGACTGTGCCTTCTGATACATCCAGCGCCTTTGCCAGTTCTGGGACGCGTAAACCAGGCTGTTTGCGCAATGTTTCCAGGAGAGATTGCCGACGTTCGTAGGTAGTCACAGATTGTTTTTTGTTGAATTTTGTTGGAAACGACATTTTTCTTATACTTTGTTTGAAGAAACTTGTCAAGTGCATCATTATTCAACAAATATCAACAATCCAATAGCGGAAAGCTTTAAAAAGATAAGTCATGTCTTCCTGGTAGAACGGGTGTGATAATTAACTTCCCCAGCACAGATCTCTAGAACAAGTGATGAAACCATCATTTACTAAATAGAAACATCCCCTAACCTGTTTCATAGGAGTGTGCTCATCTGAGTTGCCCCATGGTCTCGTTCAGCGGTTTGTTTGCGCGGCGCTAGTGGAACAAATCGGCTGTAATGCGTTGTTGGCTGCGTATTGGGCTTCGAAAATTTCCACTACCCTAGATTCTGATCCGTGAAAAAAACTCTGGCAAGCCGCGTATGCCCAGTCGTAATCGAAAGAGTGCGCCCGCGCCTGCACCCTCCTCGGCTTTTGTGCCATCAGTGAGCGCTGTCGTGATATACAGGTCGCTCAGATCCTCCCCGCCAAATGCCACGCTGGAAACTTTCTTGGCCGGGAACTCAATGCGCCGCTCCTCAAAACCATCCGGCGTGTAGCGGTATAGAGCTGAATCATCCCAGCGCGCAGACCAGACATAGCCTTGTGCATCCACGGTCATGCCATCTGGTGCACCAGCGTCCTCAGATGTGTGCAACCAGACACGTTGGTTGGTCAGCGCGCCTGTCTTCTTGTCGTAATCAAAAAGATAGATGGAGCATGCGGCCGAGTCGGTGTAATACATGCGCTGGCGATCTAAAGTAAAGCCCATTCCATTCGAGACACCAATGCCTTCGAGGATCAGATGAAGCAGACCATCCGAGTCGAGGCGATAAAGGCGGCCTGGGCGCGTCGGTGTTGGCATCGTGCCGCAGAAGACGCGACCAACGGGATCAGCGATCACATCATTGAACCGACTCTCGTGCTCATCGGAAATCTCTTCGATGATGTAAGTGAGCTTGCCGTCCCGCCATTGGGCAATTGCACCGCGTGCCATGAACAAAAGGAGCGTACCATCAGCTTGAACGGTGAAGCCGCCGACCGGTGGGCCGCTATAGCACTGTTCATGTTTTCCCGTCGCGGGGTCGTACCGGAACAGCTTGCCGCGGGTAATATCGGTCCAGTACAGGCGCTGTTCCAATAGATGCCACAGGGGATTCTCGCCGATATGACACTGATAGTCAGCAATGAGTTCAGGTTGTATCATTAGTCACCTTTTCATGTCAGGTTTGATATTGACTACACCATTCGATTCGTGCACTTCCCCAATCCCTCAACTTCTACAACCACCTCATCACCCGGCTTCAGCCAATTCTTTTCCGTCATGCCCATCACCACTCCCTCCGGCGTCCCTGTTGAGATCACATCTCCCGGCTTAAGCGTCATGTACTGACTGATGTAGCTGATACACTCCGCGATACTAAAAATCATATCGGATGTGTTGGAATTCTGGCGGAGGCTGCCGTTGACCCAACAGGAAAGTCTCAAATTTTGCGGGTCGCCTACTTCATCGGCAGTCACCAGATATGGGGCAGTGGGGAAAAATTTGTCGAGGGTTTTGCCAAGCAGCCATTGGGACGTGCGGAATTGCAAATCCCGAACGCTCATGTCATTGACCGTGAAATAACCAAATACATAATTCAACGCCTCGTCCACGCTAACATCGCGTGCTTCCTTTCCAATCACCACCCCCAATTCAACCTCATAATCATATTGGAGGGCATTGTCCGGCAA
>DAINRK010000568.1:0-3272 GCA_036741855.1 Anaerolineales bacterium | reverse complement strand
TGTGGACGAGGTTCGCAGGCAGACCCATCAATTCCGAGTGGCTGGTCCAGGTGGTGCCGCCATCCGGAGAATACGCCACTCGTTCCGACGTTACGATCGGAATCCCATTCGTGCTTTGCACTCGAACTGGACCATCATTTACATTTGCATAACTTGGTCTCGTAATTGCATTGTGCACCAAAGCATAATTTCCCATAGTAGTGCCAGCAATATTAATAGATACATTCGCCGTGGATGTAGATGAACAACCATAGACTTTGACATCGTCCACCCACCAGCCCCATGCTACACCGATATCATCCAAGCCCATGCGCCACCGGAAGGTAACAGTCCTCCCAGCCAGTGAAGCCAGATTCAGACGTGTGCTGATATATCCATGACTTGAACCAACGAAGGCCAAACGCCCTTTAAGCGGATTATTCCAATCGTTGTAGATCGTGCCGTTATAACCGTTGAAGTCCATCAAGGAACCAGCGTCCAACCAGGAAGATCCATTGTTGGTGCTATATTCCAAAACACCACCGTCAAAATTAAATGAGTCGCCAAAAGATTCAAAACCGAATGCATGGGCAAAATGTAAATAAGCATTGTTTGGCACTATGAACGAAGCGAGCCTTGCTTTGGCGTCTGTGATCGCGGCCGGATCATCATTTGCAAACAGCGAGTGATTGCCAGAGTGAGCATACGGACCGAAAGATGCTGGGGCATCATATTGCCAGCGCGTATTGGTCCCATTTGTGAAGCTCCAATTGGCTGTGCCAGATTCAAGATCATCAGCAAATGAAATAATCGGCGTATTCTCATTACACAGCGGCGCATCCGTATTGAAGTTGGGTGCTGGCTGAGCATTCATCTCCACTGCATCTAATGAGTCTTTGACCTCCTGGCAATTTGCGGAAGTGATTCCTTTCTGCCCGATCAGGTTGGAGCACGCTTGCTGGAGAGCATAATATAGGTCCGAATAGTCAGAGCCCGAAATAAGCAGGTTGGTTTGAGCCTCGTAATAAATCGCAATCGTCTTAACCCAGCCGAGGGCAGTTACTGTTTTGCCGTTGAATGTGCCACCCTGCACCATGAGATAAGCAGCTTTGCTGTTGACACCGCTGTTATGGTGGACACCACCATTATCATCTTCGGTTGTATGGTAATTTGGACTGGACATTTTGTCTGGATCGCCAAAGGCAATTGGATTACTCATACTGCGGAAAGCACCATAACCTGAGACGTCCTCTCCGATCTGCCATTTGACGCTGGCTGTGTCTGTACCCTGATTGTTCGTTTGGTCAAAATACTCGCCCCATAGGTCCGAAAAGGACTCGTTGATGGCGCCAGATTGGTAATAATAGAACAGGTTGGATTCATGCTGTGTAACGCCATGGGTGAGTTCGTGTGCAACCACGTCATCCCCAAGTGGGAAACCATAAGCATCGCCGTACACCATTTGATCACCACTCCAAAAGGCATTGCCATAAGGGCATTCTGGGAATGGACCTGAATCATCACAGTAATGCACGGTCGAAATGATTGTCATTCCATGGTTGTCAATGCTGTTACGGCTATGCTGGGAATCATACATGTTAAATGTGCCTATTGCATATTTGTGCGCCGCGTCAGCATGGGGATCGCTTCCGTTTGTACAATTCGGTCTCGATTGATTACAAAGAAATGATCCTGGAAGTGAAGACGTACTGTTTGCCGTATAAGTATTAACAAGAGGAGAAAACGCTAACCATGTAGAATTTTCAAATACCGTTGAATCAGATTTATTGGAATATTGTCCTTGTTCGTGGGCCGATTCGACCCGATGAGTATGCCATGCGCTGTCCACCTGATTAAAATGCAGGCTGATATTGCCCCTCAGGGCATTGACCAACACGAGCTCACGTACTGGAACACTTTTGTCTACCGTGGTCACTTCCATGCGCCAGACCAATTCGATGGGGCGAGTGCTTGAATGTAAAAGACTTTCATCGAAAATCCACAACTCAGGCTCCGATGCAAAGAAATCTGCTGGAGTTTTCTGATATCCCTTAGCGATAGCCTGAAGAGCAAGTTGTATTGCCTGCGCAGGATCAATGGACGGCTGGATCGAAAGGGATAAATCTGCCGACACTTCGCCGCTCATCGAGTATAGATCGCCGTTTTCATTGGTGTTGACGATTAACTCTCCACCCATGACTGGTACACCATCATAATTTTGCTGATACCGCGCGACCACGCGTCCATCGCTTAGATGCTTGATATGTTTCACTGAAAGATCGCGTTCCGGGGTTTTCAATCCAAATTCAGGGGCGAAGCGTTTTGCCAATGCGAGAGCAGGATCGGTAGGACGAGCGAATGTTCCGAGTGCCTTCGATGCAGGCACAACCTGGCCGCTTTCTGGACCGACAAAGCTAACCTTGCCGCTCTCAACATTTACCTGACGTTTGATACCATCGCCGCGTTGTGCATAAGCGAATTGAGGTTGAGTTATTGATAGGCTAAAGGAGAGGATGATTGTTGTGGATACAACGAACTGGAAAAGCCTGCGGGTTTGGAACATGAAGGTCTCCAATGGATAAAATATCAATTATTGAATGAAGCAGGGGTTCGAGTGCAATCAGTACCTAAATAAAGAGCCCTGTTCTTTCTAAGTTCGTGCAGGCGCCAGTCTGGTTTCTACGGATTTTCTTTATGTGCATATTTATTTATGTCAGTGCTGGCTTTTCCAAGACGACAGTTTAATAGACTGGTTACATGAAAATGCAGAGCAAGTTTACAAAGTGAATGGCCCTGAAGGGCCAGTTTTCATCCGTCAGAGGACATTTGATGCATTCTTTCAAGTGTACTAGAAAACATTAAAATATTCACTCTCATTGGAATTTCGCTAAGTCATCATACATCCATTACTATTTTCGATTTCTTCATCATTCAAATTGTGTTCGTAAAACAATAAAGACGCCTTACGCAGACGTCTTTATTGTTATCGTGCAATTACTACTTGTTATATTACGGCACCCCGAATCTGAGTTGGGTGTCTAGTCCAACGTTGTTGTACCAGGGGAACAGATAGGAAGTAGTGAGTTGAGACTGTGGTAACCCCATCATCTCGGCGAAGCTCGTCCAGGTGGTGCCTCCATCTGGAGTGTAGGCCACCCGCAGGGACGCGATGATGGGAACTCCTCCCGAGCTCTGAATCACCACTGGTCCACTGTTCAAGGGGTAGCTGATGCGTCTGCTGGCATTGGGAGCCACGCTGTAGGGACCATAGGGGACTCCGTTGATGGTAACGG
>DAINRK010000567.1:0-3273 GCA_036741855.1 Anaerolineales bacterium | reverse complement strand
CCGCTGATGCTGCCCGTTGGACCGCGATGGCCGAATACTACCTGCGACTGAATTCTGCGTCGAAATAACATGACGTCGCAAAAGCAAAACCTTGCGGATGTGAAGTCCGCAAGGCTTTTGTTATCTTTATTTTCTACTCGTCAATTGGGTGAATAAAAAATCACTGTCATCAAAAGACCGGCGCGCACCTTTCTGGCGCAAATCCCCACCGGCCAAAGGAGATCAAATGCTAAGGAACCGCTTGTTCAACATATTGATTGCCATCGCTTTAGCGATAGTTGTCGCACTCACCGTTCGAGAGGCCACCGCCATCTCATCCATCGTTGCCAAAACGGATTCTGTAAACCAATCCGATACCGAGTGTGCCAGCTTGCCTTCCCATTATTCGATCCACAGTGAATATGTGGAGGAGATCGGTACTGCGATGACGTACACAGAAGACGGTCCAACTGGGGTGGATGGCGGCTTGATTCACTTGCTGTCCGCTTATCGAACATGCTCACAAAAAGGAGAATGACTCATGGACCATTTCTCTTACGAATTAATGGGAAAAGAGAAAGTAAAGAGTTTTCAAGAAGAAGGACTAAGAAGTCAGGAAGTTCACAAGTCTCGTGTTTCTCAAATTGGCTTTCTACGCAGCCTGCCAAAACTTATCTTCCTGCTCTTGGGAATACTTGGGATCCTGGGATTGCTAATCCGTTGAATCTAATGAATTGCCAAATGGCTAAGGATGAAAGCCTCGTGGATATTACGCCTACGAGGCTTTTGTTACTTTTAGAATCTTTTATGAATCCATTTCAGTCTTTGTTCTCTCCTAACCATTGTGAATGCTATCTTAATTATTATTTTGCTTCCAGCCCAAGCGAAGGGATCGGTGCGAGATCCTCGCTGTATAACCAGCTATCGAAGAACGCGCTCAATTCCTTTCCACTCACTTCTTCTGCGACAGCGATAAAATCCGCTGTGGTGGCGTTAGCATATTTATGCCGCGCATTATATGTTTTCAAAATTTCGAAGAAAGCCTGATCGCCCACTTCTAACCGTAATGCATGCAAACCAAGCGCACCCCAGTAATACACACCCGGATTGAACAACTCATCAGCAGGAGGTTCTCCCGGCGGTGACATATGTTCACGGTTTTCGCGGACGAAGGTATACAAATCCTTAATCCATGAGTCCAGCGCCTCTCGCCCACTCGTATGCTCTGTCCACAAACCCATTGCATAGGTGGCAAACCCTTCATTCAGCCAGATGTCGCGCCAATCTGCCAGGCTGACACTATCCCCAAACCATTGATGTGCCAATTCATGCGCGATGACCTGTTGGGTGCTCTCCATTTGATTTGTATTAATCATATCCATGCCGAATATAGATATGGTTTGAGTTTCCAATGCCGCACCGAAGTCAGTATCCATCACGAGAGCACCATAGACTTCGAATGGATAGGGCCCGAAGATATCACTATAGTAAACGAGCATTTCACCCTGGCGTTCAAAAGGTTTGCGGACGTCTTCGGGCAGCCCGGTTGAGTAATAATTCCGGATTGGAATACCGTTCTCTGCCTCCGAAGTTTCAAGGTCGAACTCGTCAATGTTAATCGTGGCAAGATAGCTTGCCATCGGACCACGCGCTTCAAAAATGAAGGTGGTTGTCCTTCCGTTGTCAATCGTTTCAGTTAATACACCGTTCGCCGCGACTTCAAACGGCTCAGGGACAGTCACGCGGAAGGTGTAAGAGGCTTTATCCAGCGGATGATCGTTGACCGGGTAAAACGTCGCGGCCCCATCCGGCTCGCTTAATACAAAGCTGCCGCCGTCGAACTTTACCCAGCCTATTTGAATCGGAATAGCCGCGGAACTCCATTGTACCGGTGAGCCTTGATATTGAACCTCAACAGTAAATGATTCATTTTCAGCCATTGGCGTCGAAGGTGTGATGGTCAGTTCTTTCTCACCACGTTTAAAGTCCGCAGGCTGTCCATTTACCGTGATATTGGTTATTTCAAAGCCGACGAAATCCAAGTTGAAACTGCTCAGATCTTGAGTCGCTTGGGCCCTGATGGTTGTGATGCCTTCGAGATCACTCGTCGCTACATCATGAATCATCAAATCCAACGTGTAGTGCTGAACGTCATAACCTCCATTGCCAAGATCGGGATATAAAGAGTCCCCGATCCCCGCCGTACCGGGTTTCGCTTTAGTACTTGGTGTCGCTATTGGCTCCGTTGCTGCAATTGTTGATGGTACAGCTGTGAACGTGGCTGTTATGTTTCCAGTGCACCCAGCCAACAACAGCAACATGATGGCTATGGAAATATACAAGTGATAAAACTTCAAGCGGCACATAAATTTTTTTTCTTATAACTATGAAGAATCCAGATTCGATAAATCGACTTCGGTCTTTGTTTCATCCGCCATTGTTTGCATACGCTGACGCCTCTGAGTAACGGTACGTCTTATAGCAGGGTATCTCACCAAAAAAAGCAATGCCACATATGCCATATATACCAGAACCCAATCCTTGATATCGCGTTCCAACCAGAAGTAATGCAAAATGCTTAGGGGTACGGCGAAATAGACCAAACGATGTAACACTTTCCAGCGCCGGCCCAATCGCTTTTGCCATCCATTCGTAGACGTCAGCGCCAGTGGAATCAATAATGCGAATGCAAGCAGTCCTACGCTCATCGCTCGACGTTCGCCGATATCGCGCAGGATCAAGTCCCAGTCGAAGCCGTTGCTGAGCCAGGCGTATGCCAGCAGGTGCAAGGCAATATAGCAAAAACCATACACGCCCAACGGACGGCGGATGGGCTTTAGATTCGTTTTACCAAATAAAATACTGATGGGTGTGATCGAAAACGCCGCGACGAGAAATGCCAGTCCCACTGCACCGAAGCGAATCACAAGATGCCGATCAAGGACAATAGGCAGCGTGTTGGTGGCATATTCATAGGCGGTGAGTAACAACGGCAATAAGGCGATGATATGTACAATCAGATTTCGCCGTAATAAAACACTCACCATGGTGCGTGGTTAGAAAGTTTGCCCGAAGTCCTCGGCAAAGTCGCGCCACACACTGTGGATGTGTGTACCTCGATTGCGTGAGTTGTCATGTTCCAGCAAGAAGGTGGGGCCCTGTAATCGGTAATAATGCGGATGCTGCGCTTCGAGCGGTCCCGCCCAGGCGAAGGTAATGTTCCCGATACCGGCGGCCTGTAACCGGTCCAGATGCGGCGCGGCGACGATGTCTGGTAAGGTATCGAGATATTTA
>DAINRK010000566.1:0-3275 GCA_036741855.1 Anaerolineales bacterium | reverse complement strand
GGGGATCAGGTTGGCGCGGCATATTCGCAACACAATCTGCAAATCATTGCCCCGGCTGTCCCACCTGCAGCGCGTCCTGCAAATTTAATGCCGTGGGTATTGGGCGGACTTGCCGTAGTTGCGATCGGGGCGTTCCTGATCTTTGGTAATTCTTCAAACAATCTACCAGCCCCCACAGTCGAACCCACCGTCGTTGCGGCGAGCGAGGTACCGGTGATTGCATCCCCTTCGTCTACTCAAACGGTGACGGTCACTCAGCCGGAGACACCAACTGCCGCTATCACTCCGACTTTTACTCCATCTCCTACCGACACGCCAACTGCTACGCAAACACCAACCTATGCTGTCTTAAATAAAGTGGTAGTAAATGATGTGGCTGCGTGTTTCCATGGACCCAGCAATGTCTATCTCAACAAAGGAACTCGGCGCATCGCTGGTAACACAGTGGATGTGTTGGGTCGCATCGAGACGGATAAAGGGATATGGGTATATAACAGGTTTTCTCTCCCCAGAACCGATGCGAGTGATCCGTGTTGGATGGATGCAAAATATCTTGATATTACGCAGGCAGAATTAATGAGCGCAGCTCCGTTTGACCCGACTGATCCGCACAACTATCTTCCTCTAGGGGAATATTACCCGGATCCATCCTCCTCGCCAATTATCGAATCAGTGATACGCAGGGACGCGAATACAGTTGTTGTGTCATGGTCTTTCTATGATGTGCCAGTGGCGGATAGGGAAAATCCAACGAGTGCCCGTTACCTGATCGAAGCCTGGGTGTGCAAAGCAGGCGAAATCGTTTTCCAGCCGATAGGAGTGTTTTTCCCGACCGAGGGACCGTATAATCCGACTGCATCCTACATCATCCAAGATGAATCAGGGTGTACGGAGCCTTCTCATGCCCGTTTGTATCTATCATGGATCGACGCCTACGCAGGACCAGTGGAAATCAAGCCCTGGCCGCAGAGTGAAACGGTTCTCCTAATTACGCCAACACCATAACCAATCCAAAGGCTGGATTGCATTCCTAACCCGTCGGTCAAACAGCCGCGCCGTTCGTTGACGCCACCCCATCGAATGGATCGAAGGCACGTTTATAGGAAAACAAATGCCAACACTTAAGCGAGAGGAAATCCTATCCATCAATCAAAAAGGATGGAACAAAGTCGCCCCACTGTTTTACGCCGGGACGGCTTTGCCTATCTATGGTCCGTTGGCAGAAACGGAAGATGAATTAGTCCTGATTCCTGATCTTGAGGGCAAGAGGGCACTGGAATTGGGCTGTGGGAGTGGTCATAGCCTTGTTTATCTTCGGGAAAACAAGAATGCTGAAGAATTATGGGGGCTTGATTTTTCGGAAGAACAAATCCGCTTTACGAAGGAACTGCTTGATGAAAAAGGCATTCCAGTAAAGCTGTTTTTGTCTTCCATGGACGATAATCCCGGCATTCCTGATGAATATTTTGATTTGGTCGTGTCGCTTTACTCCCTCGGCTGGACACCGGATTTATCACGCACCCTCGCATTGGTTCATTCTTACTTAAAACCGGGTGGGGCCTTCATCTTTAGTGGGGAACATCCTGCCTATAGGTCTTTGAGCTATGAATCCAGTATCTCAAAGTATGTTTTCGAGACTTCCTATATGGACGAGAGCCCAGTGCTCCATACTTCATGGAGAGGCGTCGAAATCGTCATTAACCATCGAAAGCTATCCACGTATCTAAATGCGATTACTCAATCTGGCTTGTTGATTGAACAAGTGATAGAAAGCGACCCTAATGTCGCTTTAGCGCGTGAACAGGATTTTGATCCTAAGAAATGGTATAGCGTTCCACGTGCGCAGTTATTGCCTACCACAATGATCGTGAAAGCGTACAAACCCATTAAAACTTTCAATAACCATAATGAGCTTTAATGTCCCCTCAAAAAGTCGCCGACTATATCTCCGCTCAGTAAGCGGGGTTGAAGCCACCTGCTCAGCCCGTGGAAGCTCATCGGGTTGGCACAATCCGTTTACTTTAGCGAACTTACATGAACTGAGGCAGAGCTTCGGCCCTTACCGACCCGAAGGCGCGTTCAATAGATTTATGGAAGTACTTGAAAGCTTGAAGAAATAAAAAGTGGTAAGTAGAAGGAAAGAGACAACAATGTATTCAAAAAACAAGGTCGTTTTGACTAACTTTGCGTTGATAGCATTGCTGTCTTTGATTTCTTGCACAACAAAATCAAGTACTGTCGAACCACCTTTAATTTTGCCTAATACTCTCTCACCATCTACTACTCCAACGACTATCTTTTCAACCTCTACTTATACAGCTACGCCCACATCTATACCTTCATCAATCCTTCTACTTCCTACTGAAAGTCTATTTCCGATTCCTAATGGTAGAGTACTATTCGTAAGAGATTCCATTAAGAATGATATTAATTCAAACGGTTTAGTGTTGTTAGATCTAAAAACAAACGAATCGATTTTGGTTGTCCATAAAGATGAGGAATTGAATGGTCAAACGGTATCATTATCTTATCCAAATATTACATGGTCGCCAGATGGACACTGGATTGCTTTTGTTGGCACAGATTTTGGGAAAGATATACGGATATATGCGCAAGAAGATATATATATTGTCAAGTCAGATGGAACGGAACTACGACGACTGACAAATAGTCCACACTATAACAAGTGGGATATTGAATGGTTTCCAGATGGACGATACATACTTGTGGCAATGGGGATAAATGGTTCAGACTTATATCTCATTGATGCAGTTAATGGCGAGATTGTAGAAAGACTTACATCACGTGGAAATAATTATGTGGCAGAATGGTCGTCGTATGGAGACAAAATTGCCTACTTAGAGAGTTCGGCTTTGTTGGTAATGAATGTTGCTGATAAAACATCGCAACAAATTGGCATTCCCACCAATCATCATATTCTGGGCATTTCGTGGTCTCCAAATGATGAGCAAATTGCTTTTGCGTCATCTGTAAATGATTCAAGGTGTGCCGATATCTTTGTGATCAATATTAAGACTGGCGAGATAACAAACCTAACTTCCTCCAAATACTATGAGAGATTCCCTGACTGGTTGCCTGATGGAAACCATTTGGTTTTTTTACGGTCAATAGTTACCTGTGATGAAATGGGTGGAAAACGTGACTGGGATATGTATATAACAAATCTAGTTGGTGAAGCGCAAAAAATTGTTTCCAATACGGGCACCGAGACAATAATTACTTGGGCTCCAATTCCAAATTTAGAGATAGGCAGG
>DAINRK010000565.1:0-3285 GCA_036741855.1 Anaerolineales bacterium | reverse complement strand
TTGCCTTTCGCCCGGATGGATCACAGCTTGCAATGGCCGTTCAGGATGGAACCGTGCGCATTCATCTTCTGCGGATGGAGGATCTTGTAGCGCTTGCCAAAAAGCGTGTAACGCGCACTTTGACGACTGAGGAATGTCAGCAGTTTTTGCACGTTGAAACATGTCCAACTGAGCCATAAACCTTGATGAAGTAATCGCGTATGCACTTGAAGTAGAACTGTTCATATTGCGGAAACTAATAATCGGTAGATGTTTAATGAGTCAGCGGCGGTGCTTGTTCCCGCCGCTGACTTCTTGCTTGATGCTCGGACTTACTTTTTCGGAGGAGTATCTCCGTGCATCTTCTATTGACCGAACCACTCACTCAGTTGGAATTGCGTGAATGGTGCCGGTACCAGTGTTCGCTCACTTAGATGAAACATGCTTAAGCCTGCTTTGGGGTCAGTCAAGGTTCGCTCGCTGAGCTGATAGGCTGAGATGTCAACGGCTGGGATACTGACTGATGCCCATTCGCCGAGTCGGAAGAGGTGGTAGGCTTCGGCATTCGTCAGGTTGGGGACAGACATTACTTCACCTTTGCGGAACATCTGATATGCCTCTTCATTGCTCACTGGCGAAGCAACCTCACCACGACGGAAGATCTGGTAAGCTGCCTGATTGCTGATTGGAACCGAGAGCCACTCACCCTGGCGGTACAAGATGTAGGCGCTGTGATCGGTCGGCTTGGCAACAGGGGCGCTTGGAACGCTGGCGAAAATGACAACAAGCGTGATGGCGAGGGTGGCAACGATGAGCAAGTTCAAATTTCGATTATTGAAGGTGCGGGCAGTATTGACTTTGGGGGCTTGCGAAATTGTGGACATTTCATTCTCCTTGACTGGCGGAGGTTGTTTTGATTGCCAATCT
Source organism: Anaerolineales bacterium (assembly GCA_036741855.1). GTDB lineage: Bacteria > Chloroflexota > Anaerolineae > Anaerolineales > Villigracilaceae > Defluviilinea. The sequence goes on along the minus strand of DAINRK010000565.1, from coordinate 2,379 downwards.
ATGACCACAGTTTACGTATGCCGCGTCACTCAGCGTTTATATGAGCGTGTTTTTAGCGTGTATTTTGACGTTTTTGCGCGTTTTGCTGGAAATTCATGAAATGAAAACCTACGGCTGGATTCTTGCAGCGGGGTAAAGGATGCGTAAGTGGGATTTACGGTTCTTCCAGGGCAAATGCGATAGCCTGCTCCATTGTCATCGCCTTGCCTTTTGCCCAGAATTTATCGAAAACTTTCTCGTCCAGTTGTGTGACCAGGAGAGTGAGATTGCGCTCATATTCCATTTTGTCCATATACCACAGGCCAATCCCAATGGTAACAAGTTGAGTTTCCACGGCCGCCATTAACTCGGCTGCCCGCTCAAACTTTCCTTGTGCTACTGCAATTGCCGCAAATCCAGCGACACAGCACATCACACCACGTGGATCACTAACTTCGTAATTTAGTCTCAGACTCTCTTTGCAGAAAGAGATGGCATGCACATAATTCCCCTCACGCCAGGCCAGTTGTCCGAGACGGCGAAGTGGATATCCCAGAAAATTGTTGTCTCCAACGTCAGGTTCCCTCAAACCTGCAACTGATTCATTGTACAGTGAGCGTGCCTTCTCTAATTGATTACAACTTAATTCGACATCCCCAAGAAAGGCAACAGAGATGGCATATCCTAATTTACCTTCGCCCCCCATAACTTGCCACGCTTCCAGAGCTTGTTCCAGGAACAAACGCGCCTCTGAATAATTTCCCCGAATAGTATTCAGCGCTCCAAGGTTACGTAGAGCTGTAGCAATATTCCAGCGATCTCCCAATTCCTTCCCAATGCGTAGCGCTTCTTCAAGTTGCGGACGTCTATCAGTAGGATTTGCGTCCGCCCAATAGCTGGACCCAATCCCATTCAGTGCTTTGGCGCGCGCCCAAGTTCGTTCTCGACCTTCGGGGAGAGCCAGCGCCCGTTGTATGCGATCATGCCACTCAGAAGCAAGAAACCCATGTGTCCACCAGAAATAGACCAGAGAACCGGCTATTCGTAACGCCGCAACTGCCTTGCCGCTATTGGTGGACCAGTCCATGGCGGCTCGAATATTGTCGAGTTCTTTGTCCAGCCGACTTACCCATATTGCGGATTCAGCGCTGAATATGTATGGTTCTGATTTTTCAGCCAGCGCCAAATAGAATCCCAAATGTCCGTCACGAATTATTGGTGCTTCCCCAGTCTCTACCAGCCTTTCAAGCGCGTATTGGCGAATGGTCTCCAACAAACGATAGCGTGTTTCATGAATCTTTGAAACATCCTCTACAATTACAAGTGACTTATCCACAAGCCTGCCAAGCAAGTCAAGGATATCGCTTCGTTTTATTCCTTGACTACAAACTGCTTCGGCGGCTTCGAGTGTGAACCCGCTCGCGAAGACGGAGAGCCTGCGGAGTAAAACTCGCTCTGGTTCGGTCAATAGTTCATAACTCCAATCAATTGTCGCACGCAGAGTCTGATGTCGCGGGATGGCGGTGCGACTGCCTGATGTGAGCAGAGAGAAACGGTCATTCAGCCGCGCAGCAATCTCGTCGATTGACAATAGTTTGATGCGCGCCGCCGCCAATTCAATTGCCAGTGGGATACCATCCAGACGGCGGCAGATTTGAGCGACAGAGGCTACATTTGTTTCATCCAATGAAAAACTAGATTTAGCACTCTTCGCCCGTTCATTAAACAATGCAATACTGGCAAATTCCCGGAGTTCTTCCAGCGAATGCTGTTGGATTTCGGGCAACGGCAAGGAAGGTACCTGCCAAATCGTCTCGTTGAAAAGACCTAAAGCTTCTATGCTCGTCGCTAATATTTTCAATCTCGGACATGCGGCCAACAACTGCTCGGCATATTGAGCACAATCTCTGATCATATGCTCGCAGTTATCTATCACAAGCAAAACATCTTTAGATTTGAGATACATTTTAAGAGTTTCAAGCAATGGTTCGTCCGAGGCTTCGCGCACGTTGAGCGATTGAGCAATCTCTTGTGGAATCAAATTCCCATCTGACAGGCCAACCAGGCCCACCCAAAACACACCATCTTTGAATATTTTGCTCGAGTCGTTCGCCGCATGACTAGCTAAACGCGTTTTTCCTACTCCGCCTGGGCCGGTCAATGTCACTAAACGAGACGAAGATAGTAGTTTCGTGATTTCCTTCAATTCTTTTTCGCGGCCAATAAAACTGGTGAGCGGAACCGGGATGTTTGAAGAAGCCTCCTTTACAACAAACTTCGTTGAGACTGGTTCTACATGCAAAATGTCTTTGCCTGATTTAAGATTCTCGTACAGTTGTTTTGTTTGTTCGGATGGCTCGATCCCAAACTCTTTCAACGACTTGACACAACGCTCATACG
>DAINRK010000564.1:0-3285 GCA_036741855.1 Anaerolineales bacterium | reverse complement strand
CTGTATTATTACGATCTCGCCACGGGCCAGATAGTCTTCGTGCAGCAACTACCCCCCGGCATTTACACTAGCCAGGATCTACGCGACAGTGAAAATCTCTACTTCTCTCATTTTGGAGGCTATGCCGATCTCTGGTCCGGGAAACCTCACCTGTTCATAGTACGTGTACCCCCGCAGCTTTAGAGATTGAGGGGCCGTTTGCCGAATTTCATGAGGAGGACGGATTCGCGTATCATTGATAACACCTACACCGTTACGCTCTCCCCAGATGAAACAAAACTTTACTGCGTTGTCTCCGTGACGAATCAATCGGAAACCACGCCTATCAATTAGGAATACGACGGTAGCGAACGCATCTTCATCCTGCATGCTCCTCCACAAGACTACAACTGATTCGAGGAAAGATGACTACTACAAATACAGCAGTCCCAAAAACAATTTTCCAGCATAACCACCATGGATTAAAGCGGGCACAGAGGATCAATCTGACATTTTATGGTTTCCTGGCGCCCTGGCTGCTGGGGTTTGTCTTCCTGACGGTGATCCCACTGGTCATTGCCCTGGCGCTCTCGTTCACCAATTACGATGGCATGAACTGGGATAGCATGAAATTCGTAAAGCTCAATAATTATGCCCATGCCTTCAGCGATGATCGTGTTGCCTATTCTCTCCAGAGGACTCTGCTCTGGTTGTTGCTCTATGTTCCCCTTTGGATGATCATTTCATTTGCCCTGGCACTCGTGCTGAATCAAAACATAAAAGGAAAAGGCTTCTTCCGCGTCCTTTGCTACCTTCCCAGTGTTGTTCCGGCCTCCGCCGCTGTGATCGTATGGAGAACCATGCTTGATAAGAACAACGGGCTGCTCAACGAGTTGATCGGTTTTTTCAAGCCTGGAACCGCGATCGGCTGGTTGTCGACTTATTCGCTCCAATCACTGGTAGTTATCGTCCTGTGGACGGGCCTCGGAGCCGGGATGATCATTTTCCTGGCAGGTCTGCAGAATATCCCCGATGAACTGATCGAGGCCGCCTGGATCGATGGCGCAAGCAATTGGGACATCGTCCGATATATAACTTTGCCTCTGATGTCACCCGTGATCTTCCTCCAACTCATCCTGGGTTTGATTGGAGCTTTCCAACAATTAACCTATCCATTTTTGATCGGCTACGTCAGCTATTCGGGAGGCATCTCAACTCCGCCGCGCGGCGTATTTCTCTACATGGTCAACACATATCTGGAAATTCGGTTGAACCAACGCTATGCCTATGGATCAGCCCTGTTATGGTTGTTCTTTATCGGCATCCTGATTCTGACGGGGCTTGTATTTTGGTCCCAGAAATTTTGGGTCTACACAGGCGAGGTCGAGGAAAGGGGACGATAGGAACAAACAGGCGGACTGGCAACACCGTAGCCTCTGCCGCCGTCTTCAGGGGTCGGGTCCGATGAGCGCACGGTGCCGGTGTCCGACTTACATTACAGCGCTTTCAAAGATGGAGAATGTACATGAACCAAACAAATCGGATGGTCAAGTTTCCTTGGCTAAAACACCTTCCCATATATCTGGCTCTGAGTGTAGTCGGCTTGATGATTGTTATACCGGTTCTCTGGTTGTTGATTTCCTCCCTCAAAAGTAACAACGAATTATCGGCGTATCCCGTCCAGCTTCTTCCGAAGCATCCGTTGCATCAGCTGATTACCAATTATTTTAGACTGCGCTATTCACCGATCATGCTGGCAATGCTGCGCACGTTTGTCTTAGGGATTAGTACTGCCTTCATTACTTGTATTACAAGCGCGATGGCAGGATATGCGTTTGCACGGATCAAAGGCGCTGGGAGAAAACAGTTATTCTCACTGGTGATGGCCTTGCTCATCGTTCCCAACATTATCCTGCTAGTGCCTCAGTTCATCTTGTATGTTCATTACCATCTGATCAATACCTATTGGCCCTGGTACCTCGCTGCGTTTGGAGCAACAAGTCCCTTGTATATCTTTATGTATCGCCAATTCTTCCTTGGATTCCCGAAGGAGCTGGAGGAAGCAGCCGAGATTGACGGGGCGTCGCCGTCGCGTATTTTTATCGAGATCATTCTCCCCAATTCCAAGCCCGCCCTGGCTACTATATTGATCTTCGCTTTCAATAGCGTATGGGGAGATTTCATTACACCTATAATATTCCTGAACAATCCATCCAAATTGCTGGGTCCCTGGTTCGCTAGTGCCCCGGTAGGTTCCTCATTCGTGCTCGCCGGTGCGGTGCTTTACATGCTGCCCGTAATCGTTTTATTCCTACTGATTCAAAACAACATTCAGAAAGGAATGCTATTCACTGGGCTGCGTGGATGAGTCTTACACCTCATCCAAGATTGACTGCCATTACAGGCCATAAAGAAGGAATATATCCATGGAAACAAAAGACACGAATTTTCTTCGCGTACAAAAATCCAAGATCATCAACGGACGGGATGAAACAATTCTTCTGCGCGGGTTCTGCCTGGGTGGCTGGATGAATATGGAGAACTTCATTACAGGTTATCCTGGACACGAATCTGGTCTGAGATCCGGAATAGAACGAGTATTGGGTAAAGAGAAAGCCCATTTCTTCTTCGAACGTTTCCTCCACTACTTCATCCAGCAGGAAGACTTATCGTTCATCAAGAGTCTGGACTGCAATGTGATTCGTGTCCCATTCAACTATCGCCACTTCGAGCATGATGATCGTCCCTTTGAATACAGGCCCGAAGGGTTTGCCTTGTTGGATAAAGTCATAGGCTGGGCGCGCGAGCTGGAACTCTACGTTATCCTTGATTTGCATGCCGTGCAGGGCTGGCAAAATCGCGGCTGGCATTGTGATAATTCCGGTGGTGAGCCGCGTTTTTGGGGCCAAAAGCAGTTCGAGGATCGTGCCGTAGCGTTGTGGGAGGAATTTGCCCGTCGCTACAGAAACGAGGCCTGTGTTGCCGGGTATAACATTATGAACGAACCAGAAGCGGATCAGATCGATTGGCTCAATCATTATTACCGGCGCGTCACCGAGAGCATCCGCAGGATAGATTCCCGTCACATTATCTTTTTGGAAGGCAACCATTTCTCGCAGCGGTTCGACAATCTTGACCCACCATTTGACTCGAACACTGTGTACAGCAGTCACAACTACATCGAACCGATGGATGGCTTTTATCCGGGAACGGTGAACGGCGCACCATTTGACCGGGCCCGCCTCGAAAGGGAGTACCGGGCAAAAGCAGCGTTCATGCTGCGGCCCCAGGTCCCCAATTGGGTGG
>DAINRK010000563.1:0-3310 GCA_036741855.1 Anaerolineales bacterium | reverse complement strand
ACTCGCATTTCGTGGATTGGGCTCTCGAGCATCTTTTCGACCTCATCAAGCGGCAGGTCCATAAATTCTTTTGCCAGCGCGAAGACCTGTCCCATTCGAACACCCAGAATCTCATTTCCATCATCAGCGGCAAGATGGCTGTGAGACCTCGCCACGGCAGGCGAACGGAGCTTTTTTAGCCTTTTGAGAAATTCATCCGCATTCATGGGTTATTGCGTCTGGTTCTATCTAACAGGCTCGTACTGTTGAAAAACGACGCCTGTTGGAAGTGCCTGAATCACGCCATCCAGCGTGATGAACTCAGCGACAATTAGTTTTCTCATGTTTGCTCCTTTTGATTATAGGTTTTTTCAATGTGAGAAGTTGGTGTGTAATGCTCCAACCTATTTTACAACGCGGAATCCGAGATGTGTTACACCAGGGGCATCGACCACTCGTATACTTTCCAATTTAATTGGCGCTATATTCAGATGATCAAACAACCGGACGCCATTTCCGAGCAGGAGGGGTGCTACATCAACATGGATTTCGTCCATGAGACCCGCATTGAGGCACTGCTGCAGGATGCTCGCAGTGCATATGACGACATGCTTGTCTCCTGCAGCTTTCTTCGCCTTGCGGATAGCGCTTTCAACTCCATCTGTGACGAAGGTGAACGGAGATCCTTCATATACCCATTCCTGTGGAATATCATGGGTGACAATAAAGCAAGGTGATCCAGGAGGATGACCTCCCCAGGCATGGGCGATGTCAAAGGTTCGTCGTCCCCAGACCCCTGCACCGTAAGTCTTGAAAGACTCTTTAAGAATTTCGGCGCTTTGTGATGAAACCTTGAGGACCATGTTGCCATCCGAAATTGGAATTTCGGTATCCCCGCCGAAATACCATTTAAAGAGGCTGTCACCACCATCCCCCAATCCATTCTCAGGGTTATCATTCGGTCCAGCGACAAAACCGTCCAGCGACATGGTCATATTGAAAACAACTTTTCCCATGAATTTCTCCTTCAGGAATCACTTGATGACATGTGGCATCAAGATTTGAAGAACTCTATCAATACAGGAGCGAGGGCTTCAGATGAGACCTCATGAGTCTGACCTTCCAGCGTGCGGTGCTTTGCATTCGGGATGGCCCTTGCAAGCGCAACTGCTGTATCGTGCATGAACGGAAAGCTTTGACTCCCGTTCATGACGAGTGTCGGCACAGCGACCTTAGCCGCGCGTTTGGTGGGCAATGAGGAATCTTCACCCATGGCAATGGCATCGTAGGCAAGGGTGAGTCCCACTGCTTCCCACAACGGCCACATTGGATGTTGGTGCATTCCTTCAAGCTGATCGGGGGACATTCCCACCAACATCATGAAGTGGCCGACCGCGTCGCGTTTGCGACCTTGTTTAACCAGTTCCATCAACTTCTGTCGATATTCCTTCCAGGATTTCCGTGCATTGTCGTCATCGTTATAAGGTGCTTCATACATGACAAGTTTCTTGATCTTGTCAGGGAGCTTAATCGCAGCTTCCAGCGCTAAGGCCGCGCCAGAGGAGATTCCATAAAGGAAAGCTGATCCACCTGCTTCATTGATGATAGATTCGATATCTTCAATTTCACGTTCAAGTTCATATGTCTGTGAATCAGTGCTATCGCCTCTACCCCGACGATCATAGTGAATCACGGTGAAGTGCTTCGACAGCAAGTCAGCCAGCTCTGCCATTCCCTGATCGAATGCTCGATATTGAAGTGCTCCATCTACGAGGATGACCACTGGTCCTTTCCCTATCTGATCAAAGGCGATAGTCGTGCCGTCTTTTGAAGTGACTGTTTTCATAGGAATTCTCCTTCATATTATTCTGCCTAAGAGGCGTAAAGCCTTGCGTCCCAACGATGCCGATGTATCTCTGAAAGTCCGCCTCAAGACTTGAAGAACTCGATCAACACAGGCGCGAGAGCTGCGGGGGATACAGCATGATCTTGGCCTTCCAAGGTGCGACGCTGGGCGTTGGACATATCGTTAACAAGTGCTTGTGCGCCATCGTGGAAAAACGGTTCGCTGTTACCGCCGACGATTACGAGTGTTGGTGCCGCGAAGGAAGCCCAACGGTTGGGCGGCAGCGGTTTGCCTGCCAGGAAATCTTTCACGATCATGCCATCATAGGCTAGTGTGTGTGCGACCTTTTCCATATCTGCCCATTCCGGCGGTTTAGCACCTTCATTGTCACGGAAAGCCTCGCTCATTGGGGCATTTCGCATCATGTTTACAAATTCGGGAGGGATAAGCAACGCCTTCGTCATGAAGATTTCGACAGCATCACCTGGGCGACCCGCCCTGATGGCCGCGTTAAGTTGTTCTACATAATCTTCCGGCAATGGCGGACGACTGTCATCGATAATAAAGGGTGGCTCATACAATGCCAGCTTCTTCACCCTTTTCGGTAGCGCACGGGCAGCCTCCAGGGCAAGGATTGCACCGGATGAATTTCCAAAGAGGAATGCCGATCCGCCGGCGCCATCAATCAACGCTTCAATATCTTCGATCTCGCGTTGGACGGCATAGGGTGGGGTATCGCTGCTGTCACCTCGTCCTCGGCGGTCATAGTCAATTGCTGTGAATTGTTTTGACAGAATGTCAGCCATCGAATCAGGTGTCGCGTGCGAACGGGTTCCGAGCGCACCGTTCACGAGAATGACCGCAGGCCCCTTACCTAACTGATCGTACGCAATAGTTGTGCCGTCTTTTGACGTGACTGTTTTCACATAAACCTCCAGAATATTGTTTCCGGTTCAATCGACTCTTGTATACATTAAGTTAAAGTCGAGTTCCCAGTTTGAGCCATCACTAGACATTTCCCAGCGGGCATTAATAAAATCGCGATCCTCACTAAAGGTGCCGATAAAGCGCTGTGAGAAACCCGGGAAATCTCTCCATAACCTCCAAACGTCATCTCTGAAAGACATTTGATATATCCTTGAAACGCCACGTGAGTCGAAGTAGAGCATGGAATAGGTTTCCGCTGAATCGTCAGGACCGATTATCGAGATGCTGCGGGGAAAGTCAGGATTGGAAATCTCCGAATGTTCAATGAGGAAAGCTCCTCCCTCGATCCAATCGAATGTGGCGCGTCCTTGCACGACAGCAGTCTTATCCGCTTCCAACCGCATGGATGTTATTTCTATGTTCCACTCCCCGATGAACACACCCAAGCGTTCAAGCGCGGGGTTGGTCGGTTGTTGGAAATCTTGACCACGATTACTCAGCATAATGATCTCTCTGTATTTGGGTGCCGGTCAGGCAAAGATTCAACATGGCGAGCCC
>DAINRK010000562.1:2900-3319 GCA_036741855.1 Anaerolineales bacterium | reverse complement strand
TGCAAAATTGCGAGATACTTATCATGTTCCGTTTGACCTCATCTGTATGCATGAGTTCGTCGCAGAAGGACAATTCGAAGGCAGTGATGTGCGCGCGCTGGATATCTCCAAACGATTGATGGATTACAACTTCCACCCACCTACAAACTACTTCCCGCTGATCGTCCATGAAGCGTTGATGATCGAACCCACCGAGACTGAGAACAAGGACACCCTTGATGCCTTTGCCGAGGCAATGATCAAGATCGCTGAGGAATCCAAAACCAATCCTGAAATCGTAAAATCCGCGCCGAACACCACGCAATTCGGCAGGATGGATGAAGTCAAGGCGGCGAGGGAGTTGGTGCTGTGCTGCTGGCTACCAGAGGGATACGATACCAATGCCTAACTGGTGTCAGAATCGAGCTTAACCAAAACTC
>DAINRK010000562.1:0-2890 GCA_036741855.1 Anaerolineales bacterium | reverse complement strand
TATTGTGTTGTTGGTTACCAGATAACTACAATTCTGAGGCTTAGTAAGAGTTTCTTTTAATTGAGCAAACTTACAAACGCAACGTCTGTGAATTCACAGACGTTGTTTGGTTAATTCAGAAGTCACGTCTTATGCCTCTTCCCATTTAAAGCGATTCCTCGTTATGATGCACGGCAGAAACAACCTATGCCGATACTTCATATTTATTGCCAGCCTGATCTTCCTGCCATCTTCAAATGGCAAGCCATTGCTTTCATGCGGACTGAATGGTCCGATATCTTTCGCGATGACAATCTGTACATGTCCGAAACCTATCCGCCCGATGCCCAGCCTGTTCATTTTGTTTTAGCCGAGGGAGATACCCTGATAAGCTATGCGGCCATCCTCTTCTGTGATCCGAAACTTGAGCCTTTTTATGCGGCACAACGGTGGCAGGCCACCTGCTCACCTACCCGACTTGGTCGACCGGATCGTTATGAGGTTTATCATCCCACACGGATGATGCTGTTCGGATCGGAAAAGGGGCAATCTGGCAAAAGGGACTTTGAGTCTCAGCCGATATAGATTGATTGGCCCTGGTGAATTATCTCGCTGGGAACAATCAATACTTTACCAAATAAATTACCTAAGATTGGAGGATAGTTAACCATGAGCACTCAAGAGGCGTCTACTTCTGAAATTGGGGCACCCCCACAAATAAAGCGGCTCTATTCCATGATTGGGGAGTGGGATGTCCAATTTGAAGCGCGGTCAGGTCCCGATGAGCCATTCGTGCTGCACCAGCTTACATCTCGCATCGTCCCTATTCTGGGTGGTGCATTCCTTCAGGAAGGACTTTCCATTCCAACCTCATCGGGGGAGGATGTCAGTCTGATTGGGCTCTTAGGATTTGATCGTTACCGGGAAACATATCGTTTCGCGTGGCTTGACGATAAGTATGCGATCTTTGATGTGCACGAAGGTAATTGGGATGGTGATGCTCTTGTGGTGGATAACATCCGTTCCGCCACAACGTTTCGATTCGGTGATGTAGAATTCTTCAGCCGAATGATCTGGCGCGAAATCACTAAGGGCGGATTTATGAGTGAATCTGATCTTTCAATGGATGGTGGCAAGTCGTGGTTCACACAAGCTAAAGGTCATTATCTTCGTAAGAAGGAATAAATGGATTTTGCCAGCAAGCTAGATATATGTCATCTTACCGATCGATGACCCAGGCGCGGACGTTCGTCATTTTGCAGCGCGTGCCATATCCTTCGGATGCGGCAGACAAAACGGCCGTACCTAATGGTCCCGAATCCGTTATTCTATGATCCAAAAGCTCGTATTCGCCAGCATAGATATCATTCACATATACATAAGTTTTGAATTCATTCACGATCAGGCTAAAGGTCGCCTGATACGGACCTGAACCGAAATCAGACGGTTTTTGGTCGCCACTCTGTGGAGAACCCATGGAATATGTTCCCCTATCCGTACTGCTTGCCAGTTTAACGCCGCTGAACGCGTCCAGGACAATAAGGTAGTGATCCTGATTCGGCTGAACGCGATAAACAAACCCGCAACCTGAGATATTCGCAGTATTGATTGCATTACTCCATTCAAAATCAGCACGGACGATAAAATTTTTCGCCGTTACTCCGGTTTCAGCCCATTCGTAGGAAAGCTTGTTCGCAATGTCATGCTGGTAATCTTCCAGCTCTACATACTTGCCCTCTGTGGTTGAAATTTGTCCCGCATCGTAATACTTCTGCACCAGTGAAAAGAAATCTTCATATTGCTGCGTGGCAGCGAGATTCGGCGTTATCGTTGGTGAAGGCGTTCTAGTTGGAATCGATGTATTTGTCGCAGTTGGTTTCGGCGTGTTGGTAGCAGCACTTGTTGGCGTAGCAGTTGGCAGGCTGGGTGCATTCGTACAAGCAGATAAGTTCAAAACGAACACGCAGGCAATCATCAAAACAGAACGAAAATATTTACGATTCATTTTCTCTCCTCGCAAGAAGAACTAATAATATAAACATTCTCATTCTGCGTTTTCAAACTGCCAATTCAAGAGAGTTTACCTCCAAAACCTTCGGCTTAGGATACCGGTTACCCGTGGGTTACAGAACGAGTCAAAGAAAAATGACCAATAAATCAACCCGCTCAAGTTCTAAGCTTGAACGGGTTGATCCAAACTCATGGAGAGATTACCCACGCTTCGGCATTCGTGATCTTACAACGGGTTCCAAAATCTGTTCCTGAACCGGTCAGAATCATGGATGACAGTGGTCCTGCATCGGTCAGCCAGTCGTTCTTAAGCCTGTGTTCGGTAAAGAAATTACCATTGACATAGGTATAAGCAACATTGTCATTCACAATCAAGGTGAACACCGCATGGTAGGGATTTGTTCCCATATCCGGAAATTTCTTTTTCTGCGCAGCGGCGAGGGTGTAGTTCACTACGTCACTCGCTCCCGAAGAGTTGATCCCATCCTTTGTATAAGACAAAAAGATGCCATTGATCGCATCCAGAGACATCAGATAATAATACTGATCTGATTTTTGTCTGAATACATAGCCGCAGCCGGAATAATTTTTCTGGTTGGCGACCTCCCAGTCGAAGTCCGCGCGAATGATGAAATTTTTGGCGCTTATTCCAGTAGGATCCCAACGATACCCATAGCCCATGGCCAATTGGTCTGAATAATCATCCAGTTTTTGATACGTCCCTTCAGTGGTTGAAATTTGTCCAGCATCGTAGAACTCCTGAACCAATACCATAAAATCTTCGTATTGCTGCGTGGCAGTGAGGTTCGGTGTTACTGTTGGTGAAGGCGTGATCGTTGGCGTGGCCGTCTGCGTAGCGGTCGCGGTCGGTTCAGGCGTATCGGTAGATGCTTTTGTTGGC
>DAINRK010000561.1:0-3325 GCA_036741855.1 Anaerolineales bacterium | reverse complement strand
ATAGCCACCAACTGTGAGACGGGTGCGACCGGAATTCCATTGTGCAAGCGCAACACAGACGATAGGCTTATCCGCTGGCGTGCGAGAAACATATTCAAAGGCAAGCTTTACGTTTAAAGGAGTGGTAAGGGATGTGATCAGTCCTCTTGGGCGAAGTGGAAGAAAATCCCCAATATTCGATAGTCGTGAATCGTTTTTCGAATTTCGAATTTCAAGTTTTGCATCCAGCGCCACCATAGTGGTGGCAAATGTCGAACGCCCATCACATGAGACGAGAGTCCCTGCAACAGTGGCCGAGTTTCGTATGTTCAGTGGCGCTTCGAGCTTCAACGCTGATTTCAATGCATCAGGAGCGTGTTCGCTTTCAAGCAATTGCTGAAGCGTTGCAGTCGCGCCGATTTCAAGTTGGTTGCCATTTTTGGTAATCGTGTCCAACCCTAAAAGTTGAAGATCAATGACCTGGAGAGAATCGGTCCTATCATGCGAAAGAAGGGTTCCGCCACCTAAGGGGAGGGTGTTTGGTTGACTCAGCAATGTCAGGGCCTCTTCCAGTGTGTGCGGGCGATGATAAGCAGTGATCATAATTTTTCTCCAGGGGCTCGCTTTATTATACAGTTAAAAAGTTACCGCCATCATTTCGATGGCGGTAATCGTATTGCTCAGCCGGGTGAAATTCCGGGTGAGAGTTGTGGAGAAAGGAAATCCCTTTTTAGTGCCTGAACCATCATGTCGAATGTGGCCCCATTTTCGTAGCGGCCCTGAAAATGCCAGACAGGTTGGATATAAGTGGAACGTCGTTCGTAATTTGGGTCGTTGACTTGATAATACGGATTGTTGACAAAGTATTCAAGCTCGATCGATTCTATGGTCAGGCTAGGTAAAGTCGTATTTGGAATCTCGGGATTAGCGGTGTCATCATATACAGGAATTTGATCGGCTGTGATCGGTAAATCCATAGGTTGGCCGTTCTTAGGGCTGATTGCCATGCCTGCACTAAAGACTCGAATGACCGGGTACGTGGCGAAGGTTTCGTCAGGCACAATAAGCACTTCCTGCTGGATGAGATCCCCTTCCCGCCCGATAATCGAGAAATTCAATTGACCTGTACTTGTCTGAAACTCTACATACGTTGTACCGTTTTCCGTTGTGAAAAGCGTAGCAATTTGACCGTCGATTTCCTGCACTCGTTGAGTACCCTTTATGACCTGAAAGCGCAGATTGGGGAAGGGCATACTGTAATTGTCCAGGGACAACGTGGCAATAAAAGCTTTGTTGCGAATAGTACCTGAAACAACCATGGGAAGACCGTTATATTGATCCAGCTCACTGAGATTTGACCCTTCAAGCTCATAATATGTGTCGGTGCTGGAATCCGACACATGAAAGATGTAGGAGGGAAGTTCGGAGCCATCGGCTTTTTTGTGGATTGAGATGGAGAGAAAGCCTCGAAGATTTTCAACTTGTTGTTCGTTTGAATTTTCCAGTCCAGGGATGATGAGAACTTGCCCAACATAAATCTGGTCTGGATCAGGCAGGCCGTTTGCCTCCACCAGTTGCTCTACGGTGACACCGTGATTTAACGCAATTGCTGCCAATGTGTCATTTTCCTGGACAGTGTATTGACCGGCAGTATGTTCCGCGGGAATAATGAGGGTTTTGCCAGGTTCCAGTACACCGCCGTCCAACGACGGATTTGCCTGCAAGATTTTTTCAGGTGTAGTGCCATAAGCTTCGGCAATTCCGAGTACTGTATCGCCTTCCTTCACAGTATATTCAACTCCTCGTTGCTCCATACCAGGTTGTGGTGTTGGAGTTGGAAAGGGAATCGGTGTGCCACTCAAATTCAATTGATAGAAACCAAGACCGCCACCACCGCCTCCGCCACCCATCTCGGCGGCGTGCTCAAAGAATTGGATATATGTCCAATCCATCTTCCCATTCGAAATTATGCCACTGACCGCGAGTTGCGAATCAGGATTATTTTTATTCAACGGCAGGTCTGCAGGCGGATCGATGAGTGGATATTCCCTGTCGCTACCGTCCTTGTTGGTTAGGATGATCTGATCGCCTTCGAGCCGTAGCGTGCCTTCGAAATAATCTTCGACGATATTTGTATTCCACGTTTCAACATTGAATTGTCGAAGTCCATTTTCAATAAGATACTGACCTGTTGCCTGGATAAATGTGGACCGGTCTAACTGCTCCAAACCAGCTGTGTTGCCGATTGCCGGGACTCCATCAATGGTAATGAAAGGTGATTTGTTCATGTCTACTGGCAGGTGAGACGAGACATATCCATAAATCGTAATGATTTGATTATCCGGGTAACTTCGAAACCATTCCTGTGGACGTTGGTGGGAAGAGGAGAAGAAATCCACTTTGCTGCCCTGCTCGTTGTCGTTGCGTAAAATGTCCAACGCTTCCCGCGCAGAGATGATTCCATACGTACCCAGTGGAGTAGAGTCAAAATCCACCAACGTTGCGTCGATCATCAGTACTTCACCATTCTCATCCAATTTGACGAGCATCGGCGGGAAAGTAAAGGACTCGTACTGGATGGAAATACCATCCGGTGCAAGGGGTTCCACGCTGTATCCGCCAAAGAAATCAGTTGGCGTGATTTTGACCGGAAAATCGAATCCATGGGCGCCGAGAAACTCACGAATGATCGGCTCCACTTCACCAATCGGTTTAAGGCTGACCAATGTTCTGTATTTGGCCAGGTCAGCAATGTAACTAAACTTTCGATTCGAATAAATCTCGAGAGCTTGTTTGCCGTCTGTAAAATAATAGTCAGTGACGCTGAAGACGTAATCGTAAGAAACATACATTTCCTCCGGCAAACCAAAACGACGGGCGAAGCCACGGGCCTCCTCCGGTGTGATTTGTTCGTCTCTCTTTAACTGGTACACATTTGCGGTTGCTGGGGATTCAGGCAGTGACCGCGCGAGATAAAGCTTTGCGCCGCGCCAATCATAACCATCTTTCGGTGATGGGGTGCCGGCATCCTCGACGGAAGGTGGCGTGACGGTAATTTCCATCGTCGGTGTAATTGTTAATCCGGCCGCAGGCACTGGCGGAGTTGGCACGATGCCTCTGATGACCCAATTCAGGAAAAGAGCAAGCACCACCAATCCCATTGTCCAGCCCAGCATCGGTAGTGCTTGTTTGAAGAACGATATAGATGAACCGGACCGCGCTTGATGCACAGATGCCAACCGTCCCTCCAGTTCGGATTTGAAATCTGCGCGAGCGTCAATTTCATTGCTAAGCGAACGAAGGGCCCTGTCCATCGCATCCTCGTGATTGTTATTTTGTGTCAATT